>NZ_LWEY01001212.1:0-76177 GCF_001634935.1 Oleiphilus sp. HI0043
TGTGGCTGAGAAGCTTGATGATTCCCAAGATAGGCCAGTTGCGTCTTTTGCGAACTTAGGTTTATCAATTGGGGCGGCCGTCACTTTAGAAACAATTTCTCCTGCACGTAAGTATCAGGTAAACCTAATTGGTTTTGTTGAAAATCGTAGCATATTAATTTCTTCTCCCTTGAGAGAAGGTAAAGAAGTGCTTCTGGACAAAGACAGTACAGTGGCCGTTCGGCTTTTGGTGGGTAAGCAAGTCTGTGCTTTTGAAACTCGTGTCGCCTATCGTTCAATTCAGCCTTATAGCTATTATCACTTGGTTTATCCTGAAGAAATTACCGCGCTCCAGATTCGTAACTCTGAACGTGTCACGACAAATATTGAGGCTGAAATAGATAGCGACTTCGATATTTTTGGTGAATGGCCTAAACCTGCTTATATTGATAACTTAAGCAAAACTGGTGCAAGAATGTCTTCTCCCCAGTCATTGGGTGAAAAGGGGCATGAGCTTTTGGTGTCTTTTGAGCTGAGTGCGAGCGGTGTGACTAAGAGAATTTGCCTTCCGAGTATTATCCGCAATATAGAGCTAAATACCGATGAAGAAGTTGGTGAGGAAGGTCGCTATATTGTCGGTATTCAGTTTGTGAACCTGACTGATGAGTATGTGTTAACACTTTCCAGCTACATTTACGAAAATGAACGAAGATAAGGCAATGAGCCAAGCAAGTTTTACTTTTGGTTTGGTGCTTAACCCTCTAGCTGGAATGGGTGGGCCGGCTGCGCTTAAAGGTAGTGATGCAGCATCTACCACAGAAATAGCGATTTCCAGAGGCGTAGAGGCCAAGGCGGCCGATAGGCTAAGAGCGGTTTTAGTCGGTCTGAAAGATTTAGTTTTGCAGGGTAGATTGGCTTCAGTATCATTTTTGTGTGCAGGTGGACAGATGGGCGGAGATATCTGTTCAGAGTTTGCAGATGTCTTTGATATCGAGGTTTTGTTCCAGCCTCCTGAATTAACTCGAGCTGACGATACGCGTGCAGCCGCAGCCGAGATTATGAAACGCTCAATAGATATCCTGTTGTTTGTCGGCGGTGATGGTACTGCGCGTGATATCTACACGGTGATTGGTGATCAGCAGTGCGCTTTAGGGATTCCGGCAGGTGTAAAGATGCATTCTGGCGTATTTGCGGTAACACCTAAGGCGGTGGTTTCGGTGGTAGAAAGTATGGCGAGTCATCGTTTAGTGTCAGCCCGTATGGCAGACGTGAGAGATATTGATGAGGATGCTTTTGCCAAGGGGCTGGTTAAGACTCAGCATTTTGGTGAAATGCTGATACCGGACGATCAGCTTCTGGTTCAGTCGGTTAAATGTTCGGGCATGCTGGATGATGAGTTGATGCTTGAAGAGCTTTGCTCATTTATGAGTGAAGAATTAGAAGATGATACTTTGTATGTCCTCGGCTCAGGCGGCACCTTACAGCACTTGAAGGAAATGATCGGTTTGGAGCAGCCAACATTGCTGGGTGTTGATGTGTGTTTCTTTGATGGTGTAAATGTCACGCTTATCGCGAATGACGTTCATGAGGCTCAGCTATTTGAATTGCTGCAACAATATCCCAGGGTAAAGGTGATTCTCTCTGTTATAGGTGGGCAGGGGATTGTTTTAGGGCGTGGTAATCAACAAATTAGTCCACGAGTTCTTCGGCAGGCCGGTCTCGGTAACCTTCAGTTTATTTCGACTCAAGAAAAAATTAGAGCCCTTAATGGTCGGGCTTTGCATGTTGATAGCGGTTGTGACGAACTTGATAAGCAGTTATCTGGCTTTCATAAAATAATATGTGGCTATGATGATGCACTTATGTACGAGATTAGTTATTTGTCTTAAAAATATAAAAGGAATTAGGTGCACGACCCTGATGTTATTACCCCTCAGTGCCAGCTTCAGGCGGGGCTTTTGACAGCGCTAGATCGTTGTGTGCGGAAAGGGTTGTGGTCTGTTAGTTATCAGAGTATTTGTGAATCAGATGTTGCATGGCTATCGCGAGCTGGCTTGAGGTGCCATGCTTCATAATATGATTGAGTGTATCGATATTCGGCAAGCCCTTCAGGCCTTCAATGATTGGATGAATTTGCTCAGTTAAGACATTAATTTGCTGGTCGTGGCAGATGCTGGACATCAGCTTAAGACCCTTTGAAGTTAGGGTCGCCTGATCAATAGCTTCTTGCTTAAGAGTGCTTTCAAACTTAATGAAGCGCTCTTGCTCGAGCCAAAGCATAGCGCCAAAACAACTTTGAAAACGATCGCTATGTAAACCGTACTCATCAGCTTGGTCTGGGCCTGAGATATCCTCGACGAAGACGTTGCTCTTCATCGGGAAACTCATATACAGTTGCTTCAGAATTTTGGTGCAATCGAGAAAAAACTCTTCAATATGGATGCTGAACATTTAAATGGCTGACCCTAGTTCTCTTCAGGTAATTGTTCGTAAGTTTTTAGGAACAATTCAAAACGCTGAATTGCATCTTCCAGAACGTCTACCCGTGGAAGGAATACGAATCGGAAGTGCTGAGTATCACTGAGGTTAAAGCCTGTTCCGTGAACGATAAGAATACGCTGCTGTTTGAGCAAGTCCAAGACCAATTTTTCGTCGTTTACGATCGGGTAAATCTCAGGGTCTAGTTTAACAAAGAGGTAAAGCGCGCCATCAGGCTTGACGCATGAAACGCCCTTAATATCATTGAGCATTTTCCAGGCAAGCTCACGCTGCTCCCATAAGCGTCCGCCCGGAACGATTAGGTCATTGATACTTTGATAACCGCCCAAAGCGGTTTGAATCGCGTATTGAGCGGGTACATTACAGCAAAGTCGCATTGACGCGAGCATATCGATGCCGTCGATGAAATCTTCAGCATAATGCTTAGGACCGGTAATCATCATCCAGCCAGACCGGTAACCGGCTGCACGATGGGTCTTAGATAGGCCATTGTAGGTCAATGTAAGGACATCTGAAGACAGCGACGCAAGGGGTGTGTGAGTTGCGCCGTCATATAGAATTTTGTCGTAGATCTCGTCAGCTAATAGCATCAGCTTAAACTCTCGAGCAAGGTCGACCAACTCTTTCAGTAAGCTTTCAGGGTAAACCGAGCCGGTCGGGTTGTTCGGGTTAATGACGACAATTGCTTTGGTATTGTCGTTAATTTTACTGCGAATGTCCTCGACGCTTGGGTACCAGCTAGACTCCTCATCACATAGATAATGCACAGGCTTACCGCCACTTAGCGTTACAGCAGCCGTCCATAGAGGGTAGTCAGGTGAGGGGATTAACACTTCATCGCCGTCATTTAGCAGAGCCTGCATAGACATAACAATGAGCTCACTTGCGCCGTTGCCTAAATAGATATCTTCTATGTCAACATTGAGAATGTTTTTTGACTGATAATGCTGCATAACGGCTTTACGTGCAGAGTATAAGCCCTTTGAATCACTATAGCCTTGAGCGTTAGGCAAGTTACGAATGACGTCGGTTTGTATTTCTTCAGGTACGTCGAACTCAAAGGGCGCAGGGTTGCCAATGTTAAGCTTTAGGATTCGATGGCCTTCTTCTTCTAAACGCTTGGCTTCTCGCGCGACTTCCCCTCGAATGTCGTAACACACATTATCAAGTTTGGAAGATTTTTTGATGATTTTCATGACGCAAGAATCCATTAAATTAAGAAATTAAATAAGGCTATCTTTTTACTATAGATCCTATTCTAATAAATTACGCAAGATATGGAACGTAAATTATTAGTCTTACTGATATTTAAGCATAAAGCGCTCAGAACCCTGAGAAGTAGAGATGGCTTAGATCTAAATCAATTTCAGAGTCTTTATTTAGCTTGGCAGCACTAAAATTTCTCTAAAGCGCTTTAAAAACGACAATGAAAAAAGCATTATCCTATTAATAGAAAAATAGATTCGAGGTAGCTATGTCAGAATTCAAAGCAATTGATAACAAAGTTTTAGATGCCAAGCTTGTAGGGCCCTTAGCGCTGTTGCTGGGAAAGTGGCAAGGTGAAACAGGGATGGACATTGCACCGGAGCCCGACGGTGTTGAAGAAAACGCCTTCTATGAAACCTTGGAATTCAAACTCGTGGGTGATGTGAGTAATGCTGAAGAGCAAGACTTGGGCATTGTTCAGTACGAACAAATAGTTCGTCGCAAGCGCGATGACAAGCTAATTCATCATCAGCTAGGCTACTGGACTTGGGATGCTGAGAGCCAAACCATTTGTAATGGCTTTACGATTCCTCGTCGTGTCTCTCTGCTCGCTGGCGGTACAGTTGAATACATCAATAATAAGATGATTATTTTTGTTGAAGCAGAAAATGGCAGCGATACCTGGGGCATTACTGAAGCGGCGTTTATGAGGGAAAAAGCAAATACCAAGTCCTTCAGTCAAACATTGGAAGTGGAGGGGGATCGCTTGCATTATCAGCAAACAACTGTGGTTGATATCTATGGTGAGAGTGGCTTCGAACATACCGATGAAAATACCCTAACCAAGATATCTTAATCTGATCACTTTCTACCGTATCAAGTATTACTCCATGCCCGCGAAACTCCTTAAGAAGGGAGTTTCAAATTGGCCTAAAACGCTTTAGACTTGCACAAAATTTTTCTGCCGAGGCTCCTTATGAATCCCCATTATCCTAACTTGCTAGCCCCTCTCGATCTTGGTTTTACGACTCTAAAGAACCGCGTCATTATGGGTTCTATGCACACGGGCTTGGAAGACCGTTTTTATCATATCGATAAGCTGGCGGCTTTCTTTGCTGAAAGAGCTCGGGGTGGGGTGGGCCTGATGATTACGGGCGGTTTCTCTCCAAACCGCCGTGGTGAGCTTTTGCCTTTGGGCTCTAGAATGGATAATAAACTAACGGCTTTATTGCATCGTCGCGTTACCTCTGCAGTACATAACGAAGGCGGCAAGATATGTATGCAGCTTTTGCACGCTGGTCGTTATGGCTATACGCCTTACAGTGTTTCAGCAACAAATAAAAAATCCCCGATCACGCCTTTTAAACCGAGTAAGCTAAGCTCGAAGCAAATTGAGTCAACCATCAATGACTATGCTAATGCGGCCAAGATGGCACAGTTTGCTAATTATGATGGTATTGAGATCATGGCATCAGAAGGTTATTTGATTAACCAATTCTTGGCTGAACGAGTCAATACACGAACTGATAAATGGGGCGGCTCTGCAGAAAACCGCATGCGCTTTGCTATCGAAACAGTACGTCGTGTACGTGAGGCGGTTGGCGAGAAATTTATTATCGTTTACCGAATGTCGTTGATGGACTTAGTTGACGGCGGTCAGAGTTGGGATGAAATTGAGGTCTTGGCTAAAGAGATTGAAGCAGCTGGTGCTACCATTATTAACACTGGTATTGGTTGGCACGAAGCGCGTATCCCGACAATTGTTACCTCTGTGCCGCGTGCTGCATTTAGTTTTGCGACAGAAAAGCTTCGTAAGACAGTTTCAATTCCTGTGTGTGCTAGTAACAGAATTAATACGCCTGAGATTGCAGAAGATATTATCGAAAAGGGTGAGGCAGATTTAGTCTCTATGGCACGCCCTTTACTGGCTGACCCTTTCTTCGTATCGAAAGCCGAGGCGGGCAAAGGCGATGAAATCAATACTTGTATTGCATGTAATCAGGCATGTTTGGATCACACTTTTCAGATGAAAAGGGCGTCGTGCTTGGTGAATCCTCGAGCTTGTCATGAAACTGAGTTGAAATATTTGCCGACTCAGGACAAGAAGCGAGTTGCGGTTATCGGTGCGGGGCCAGCAGGCATGTCTGCTTCAACGGTATTGGCTGAGCGGGGTCATCAGGTGAGTTTGTTTGATGCAAGCGACAAGATTGGCGGGCAGTTTAACATTGCCAAGCAAGTGCCGGGCAAAGATGACTTTAATGAGACCATGCGCTACTTCGGTAAGATGATTGAAAAGTATGGCGTTGACCTTCGTTTGAATACTTGGGTTGAAGCCGAAGACCTCATCAAAGAGGGGTTTGATGAGGTGATTGTCGCCACGGGTATTTCTCCTCGAACGCCTCCAATTCCTGGTGTTGAACATCAAAAGGTTATGAGTTATCTGGATGTTTTGCGTGATAAAAAGCCTGTTGGTGAGAAAGTAGCCATAATTGGTGCAGGCGGTATTGGTTTTGATGTTGGTGAGTTCCTAGTTCATAAGCACGGAGAAACGCCAGAGGCCGAAAAGCAGCAGTGGTATAAAGAGTGGGGGGTTGATACGCAGCTGAACAATCGTGCAGGCCTAATTGATCCTCAGGTCTCTGCCCCAGAGCGTGAGGTGTTCCTGCTACAAAGAAAAGAGAGTGCTCTAGGTAAGAATCTAGGCAAGACTTCTGGTTGGGTTCATCGAGCTGTGCTTAAGCAAAAGCATGTCACCATGATTCCTGGTTGTCAGTATGATCAGATTGATGACGAAGGCTTGCACATCACAGTGAACGGTAAGTCCCGCACTTTAGAGGTAGATAACGTGATTTTGTGTGCAGGACAGGACTCAAATCGTAAGTTGGCAGATGCTTTGTTGGAAGCGGGTGCTGAGGGTAAAGGGATGAAGGTTCATGTTATCGGTGGTGCAGACCTCGCAGCTGAGCTGGATGCAAAACGAGCCATTGACCAAGGTTCCCGTTTGGCCGCTGAAATTTAATCTCTATAGAGGCTTTTATAAACTAGGCTGCCTTAACCCAATTGATGAAGTCTGACTGATTCATCGGTTTTGCAAAAAGGTAGCCTTGAACTCCTTTTACATCCTTCTTACGCCGTACTTCAAGCTGTGTTGGTTGTTCAATTCCTTCGGCAATAACTTCAAAGTGGAAGTGTTTCGATAGTGCGATAACGGTATCTATCACTCCGTGTGTCGACGGTTCATCAGACAAGGTGCTGATAAAGCTTTTATCAATTTTGATTTCGTTCACAGGCAGGCTGTTTAGATAGGACAGTGAAGAGTAGCCCGTGCCAAAGTCGTCAATAGATATCTTGAAGCCTTTTTGCCTCAACTCATCAAGGATAGAAACGGTTTGTTCCAGGTCCTCTATTAACATCCCTTCCGTTATTTCCAACATAAAATATCCCGGGGAAAGCTCGTAGTGCTCCAGTGTGCGAATCAAGTTCATTGGTAGTGTGTTGGACTTAAGCTGGGAAGGGCAGATATTTACCGATATGCGAAAGTTATCTTTGAGTAAGTCTAAGCGCTTCAACTGACAAAGTGTTTCGCAAGCTTCGGTTAGCATTGCTTCCTGAATTTTATCCATAGCGCCCATGCGTTCGGCAACGGGGATAAAATCATTCGGGTAGATTAGGCCTCTTTCAGGGTGATGCCAGCGAATTAAAGCTTCTGCGGCAATTAGTTTTCCATTCAAATCTACTTGAGGTTGATAATGGGCGTGGAAGGCAAAGTGCTCCAGCGCATCATTGATTTCCCCTTCAACACGTAGGCGGTGATCAATGGACTCCTGAAGCACATCATTATGGAAGCATATTTTTTTGTGGGGAGTCTTTTTCGCTTCATACATAGCGGCATCGGCGTGCTTAAGCAGTTCTATTGCATCGCAATCGAATTCGTTGATGACTGCTATGCCGATGCTCGCGTCGATACGGTAACGTCGGTCTGATAATTCAAAGTGTTTTTCAAGGTCTTTAAGGCTTCGTTGGGCAACTTGAAGAGCTTCTTGCTCTACTTGCTTGCGAGAGCTACTGAGGTCTTCAAGCAAAATAACAAACTCATCGCCACCAATCCTAGCGATGGTATCGACTTCTCTTATAGAGTTTTGAAGCCGCCGGGCCACGGATACCAGAAGTTTGTCACCCACATAATGGCCTATGGAGTCATTGATTCGCTTGAAACCATTGAGGTCGATAAATATCAGGGCGCCAAAGAGGTGTTCTCGTTTAATCCTATCGATAACTTTCTGGGTTCTGTCCATCAAAAGTCGACGATTGGGGAGATTGGTTAGAGCATCGTAAAATGCAAGTTGTTCTATCTGGGTTTGAGCTTTTTGTTGCTGGGTTCGGAGGTTATGCTTCTCTAATGCAATGCTGGTTAGGTGAGTGAAGTGTTCCAGGATTTCTAAATGTGATTCATTTGGTCTTTGAATTTCAGGAAAATAGACAATGAATACTCCCTGGACCTCCTTTTGGGCCGAAAATATGGGAGTTGCCCAGCAGGCTTTAAGGTTTAGTGTTAGCGATAAATGAGCAAAATTTTGGCAATAAAACGTATTTTGCAGGTCTTCAATAATGATGGTTTCACCCGTCTGCGCTGCTATAGCACAGGGCATGCTATCGTGAGCGATCGGTATGCGGTCAACTTTTGAATGGAATAGCTCGGGTAGGCTGGGGGCTGCCAGTTGACGGAGCTCTTCATTCTCGATAATGAAAATAGCGGTCTTGATATGTTCGTCGACAAGGGCTTCGATATGAATAGCAATATCTTGGAGGCAGAGTTTTAAGTCTGCTTCCAGCGCAATTCTGCTTATTAGCGCAGTTTGGTGGGTCAGTAATGCTTGAAGCTGTTCATACCGCATGAAATACCTCTACAGCTAGCGGGTGAGAGATCTTAAATGTCCAACTTGCCAAGCATAATCGGGTTTGCACATTTCACCTGATTATAATTAAGTATTGAATCGATTAATTATTAGCCAGTTTTTTGCCTTATGCAAAGAAATAAAGGCCGTTATAGTTAAGTATTCTAAGTGGTAAATTATCAGCTTAATCCAGTTATTAGTGATTTGAGGCCAGTGTAGAAACAGCTGTTTTTACACTGGCCTCAAATATTGCATGTAAAAAACACCAATATTCGTTTGATACTCTCTTTTCATGCTTACTAAGCTTTGTTAGAATGCGCGCACTTTCCAGCAGTACTGCATTTCAATATGCCCATTTTGCTTGGAATGTTATGGTGACTTTCATTGGTTCCCACGCAATAATAAGCTGTTAACCTGGTCAGGCCCGGAAGGGAGCAGCCATAGCGGTGGATTTATGTGCCGAGGTGTAGCTGGTGGAAGTCATCACCTTAATTTTTCTTCCCTAGTTCTTCTTTCTGAATAGCTACTTCCTGTTGATCTAAGTCTTTAATAATCTCTATATTTGATTCCTTTGAGTCCGAGTGCTTGTGAATAGAAGCTATTTGGATGTGAAAACAAAGTCGTTTTAAGCCTCTTGTCAGTGTACTATAGCGTCTTAAGATTTTAATCGTTTACTTTGCTAAGATGATTTCATGAGTTATCAGGTACTTGCGCGTAAGTGGCGCCCCCAAAATTTCAAACAGATGGTTGGTCAAGAGCACGTTCTTAAGGCCTTGATTCATGCGCTTGAAAGTCAAAGGCTGCATCATGCTTATTTGTTCACCGGTACCCGGGGTGTCGGTAAAACGACAATTGGCCGTATTCTGGCGAAATGTCTAAGTTGTCATCAAGGTATTACTGCTGAACCCTGCGGTCAGTGCGGTGCTTGTACCAGTATTACTGAAGGCCGCTATGTTGATCTGATTGAAATCGATGCGGCCTCTCGAACCAAAGTAGAGGATATGCGTGAGCTTCTGGAAAATGTTCAGTATGCTCCCTCTGAAGGCCGCTTCAAGATATATCTGATTGATGAAGTTCATATGCTCTCGCAATCAAGTTTCAATGCTTTGTTGAAAACGCTCGAAGAACCTCCAGAGCATGTTAAGTTCTTGTTTGCGACAACCGACCCGCAAAAGCTTCCTGTAACGATTCTCTCGCGTTGCCTCCAGTTCAATCTGAAGAATATGTCGCCAGAACGCATTGTTGGGCACCTGCAGAATATCCTTGGTCAAGAGCAGGTTAGTTTTGAGGATATGGCTTTATGGGCGCTTGCCAGAGCTGCTGATGGCAGTATGCGTGATGCGCTTAGTCTGACTGATCAGGCTATAGCTTATGGAAACCATGCACTTACCGAGACTGGCGTTAGTGCAATGCTGGGGACGGTTGACCAGAAAAAGATCTATCGTATTCTGGATTGTTTGATTTCAAGAAATGCGGCAGCGATGCTTGACGAAATTAAAGCGCTCGCCGAATTTTCCCCAAATTATGCTTCAGTGTTAGCGACGATTGCAGAAGTGCTTCATCGTGTGGCTATCGAGCAGGCTGTTCCTGGCGCTTGTGATAACTCTATGGGTGATCAGGAGCACGTCGTTTCCTATGCTCGTAAGTTATGTGCCGAAGATGTTCAGCTTTTCTATCAAGTGGCCTTGGTTAGTCGTCAGGACTTGGCGATTACGCCTGACCCTAAATCTGGCCTTGAAATGGCCTTGCTCAGAATGCTTGCTTTCCAGTTAAGCCCTAGTGATCAGCTAGGAATTGATATTGTCACAGCGCCTGTAGGCAATGAAGTGCCGGTTGCTGAAGAGCAAACTGTGCAAAGTGCTCCGCTAGAGAATAATTTGTCTGAGGACGAAAGCAAAAAAAAAACACTTCTGAATAGTGAAGGTTTAAATGTTGAGGGTGTAGCACAAGTTGAACGGGCACCTGTTGAGACCTCTGAGTCGACTGCCAGCCGCTTACAAGAGCCTGTTGAAACGCAGAGCTTTGCAGAAACTGAGCAGCCTGTTACCAGCGTTGTTGAAAGTCCAGTTCAAGAACCTGTCTCGGAACCAGTGCCTGAACCTGATAAACAATCTACTTTGCGGAATGAGGAAAAATCTCCTATTGCAGAGAGTTCGTCTCAGGATCATGTAGAGAAAAGTGAGCTTGCCGCAGATGTCCTTTCAAGCGGATGGAATAAGCAGGTGACACAATTGGGTCTTAGCGGAATGACGCTTAATTTAATGCTTAACTCAGTGCTAGAAGAGAACCCGGACGGCTTGAATCTTTATTTTGAGGCTGGACACTTTCGTTTGCTAAATCCAAGTCATGAAGGGCGGATTCGTGAATCATTGAGTAAAGAAGTGGCACAAGGGCGAAATATTACTTTCTTCGAGGGCTTAAAGCCCGAACACGAGTCGCCGATGATGTGGCGTGAACGCGTGAAAGCGGAAATGGGGGAGCAAGCAAAACTGAGTGTTGAAAATGACCCCTATGTCCAACAGATGATTAGAGAGTTTGATGGTGTGTTGATTGAAAATAGCATTAAAGCTTTAGGGCAGATTATTTAATAAAATATGATCGCGTGCAGTTGCCTTCTGAAGACGCTCTGCACAATAGTAAGTGGAGAAAAATATGATTGGTGGAAACTTGGGCGATATTATGAAGCAAGCCCAAAAAATGCAAGAAGAGCTTCAAAAGCAGCAAGAAGAAGCTGCGAATGCAGAAGTGATGGGTGAATCCGGTGCTGGCTTGGTGAAGGTTGTGATGAATGGTCGTCATGATGTTATTAAGGTTGAGCTAGATGACACTGTGTTGAGTGAAGATAAAGAGTTTTTGGAAGATTTACTTGCTGCAGCAGTAAATGATGCGGTAAGAAGGATCGAAGAAAAGAACAAAAATGCAATGTCAGGCTTAGCGGAAGGTATGGGCTTCCCTCCTGGCTTCAAAATGCCGTTCTAACGATCGACTTTTAATGCAATTGTGGATGAAATAAGAGTATGACTTTCGGTCCTGTTATTGATGAGCTGATTGAGTCACTAAGAGTTTTGCCTGGAGTAGGGCAGAAGTCTGCCCAGCGAATGGCTCTGTCGCTGTTGGATGAAAAACCCAATGGTGCCCAGCGTTTGGCTAATTCCTTGTCGCATGCTTTGGAAGCAGTAGGCGAGTGTGTGGGGTGTCGAACCTTAAGTGAAAGTGAGTATTGTCATATCTGTCAGGACGCTCAGCGGGAACACAACACTTTATGTGTTGTCGAATCTCCCTCTGATTTGATCGCGATTGAACAGACACATCAGTTTAAGGGTGTGTACTTCGTATTGAAAGGTAGCTTGTCACCACTTGATGGTAAAGGTCCTGCAGAGATCGGCATTCCAGCTTTAATGGATCGAGTCAGCTCATTGTCAGCCAAGGAAATAATATTGGCTACAAACCCAACCGTTGAAGGTGAAGCAACGGCTCATTACATTGCTGAAGTGTTTAGTGAGTCTGATGTACTCATTACGCGCTTAGCGCATGGTATTCCTCTAGGTGGGAATCTTGGTTATGTTGATGGTGGGACGCTTAGTCATGCCTTTTCCGGGCGCAAGCCTGTTATTGAAGAAGGTTGATTAAATGAGTGTCCAGATTATTAATGATGCAGCAGCGCTTACTGAGGCTATAAAGCTTTGTTTAAATGAAACTGTCGTTGCAATCGATACCGAATTTATGCGAACCAACACCTATTTCGCAGCACCGGGTCTCATACAGATTGCAGCAGGCGAGCACGTCTACCTGATTGACCCTTTGGAAGTAGATGATCTCAGTTTGTTAGCGCCTTTGCTAGAAAGTGAGTCAGTGGTCAAGGTCTTGCATTCGATGAGTGAAGATATTGAGCTTTTGTTTCATTCGACGGGTGCGCGCATCAAAGCCGCGTTTGATACCCAGTTGGCGGCAGCATTTTTGGGTTTAGGGCCGTCGCTTGGTTACCAAAAGCTTGTGCAAGAGGTGCTTGGGCATGAGCTAGACAAGTCTGAAACGCGCTCCGACTGGCTGCGTCGCCCTTTGTCTGATAGCCAGTTAGCTTATGCTGCGAAAGATGTTGAGTATTTGCTGACGCTTTATTCTGAGCTGCAGGCACAGCTTTCAGCCAAGTCTTTTATGGCAGCGGTATTAGAAGAAAGTGCTTCATTGGTTCAGCAGTTTTTTCAGTCTTGGGATGCACCAGAGAATGCTTATTTGAAGCTGCGTGGTGGCTGTGAGCTTAAAAAGGTGGATCAGTCTTTACTAAAAACGCTGGTTATGTGGCGTGATGACTTGGCACAATCAAAAAATATTCCTAAACCTTGGGTGTTTTCAGATACAAGTTTGATTCAAATTGCTGAAACACATCCAGAAGTTTTGTCTGACCTGAAGCGTATTAAAGATATTCAGCATAAATCTATTCGCCGCTATGGCGAGGAATTGTTGGAAATAATTGCGGAGTTTAGTGATTCAGAAATTGACTTACGCCCGATTGACCGACCGGTTAGAGGCCGGGAGCTGGATTATTACCAGAAGCTAAAAGCGATAGTCGCGCAGGTCGCCAAAGATTCGGGGATTGCTGTTCAGTTACTGGGCTCAAGAAAAATGTTAGAACGTGTTGTCATAAATGTTCGTCGGCATGGCGATAAAAGTTTGCCTAACGAGTATTTGGGATGGCGCAAGCCTTGGTTAGCAGAAAAAATGTCAAAGGCGCTAGGAATTTAGGAGAAATGATGACGCAATATACCTCGAGTACGAAACGATTTTGCTCGGTTTATAAGAGTAAAAAGAAGCAGGAAATGTACTTATACCTCGACCGAGCGGATGAACTGACTTCTTTGCCTGATGCACTGATGCAAATATTTGGGCAAGCTGAGCATGTGATGGATATGATACTCACGCCAGAAAAGAAATTGGCCCGTGCGGATGCTAAGAAAATTTTGGACGATATTGCTGAGAAAGGCTTTTATTTGCAGATGCCGCCAGCAAAAGACCCGGAAATGTTGGATTTATATAAGCCACCTAAAGATAGTTTGCACGGCTAAATTAATGACGGTGAGACGAGTCAATTGGCGGTAGATAAGTTTTTTTGGAAAGAAAAAGCCTTAGACCAGCTTTCGAAAGAAGAGTGGGAAGCTCTGTGTGATGGCTGTGGTAAGTGCTGTATGCATAAGCTCCAGGATGAAGACAGCGATGACTTGCTGTTTACCTGTATCAGCTGTGAATATCTGGATACGGATGCTTGTCAGTGTACTGTCTATTCCAAGCGAAACAATTATGTGCCTGACTGTCTTAACCTAAGTGTGACTGATTTACCTGAGGTCTCGGTATGGCTCCCTGAAACTTGTTCTTATCGTTTGCTATTTGAAGGGAAGCCGCTACCCCAGTGGCACCCCTTGATCGCGGGTAGCAAAATTATGATGCATGAAAATCACATTTCGGTGCGCTCAAAAGCAATCAGCGAAAGCCTGGTTTCAGAAGACGATTGGGAAGACTACATAATTTAGTTTGTTATGGCTGTCAGGCAGATGAACTACACTAAAAATTGCGAATTAATAATGAGATGGGCTCGCTCGATCTTGTTTAGTTGATATAGGCTTAAGGATAGATAGTTGGAAAGTTTTTCATACCTTGCTGCGTGGGCAGTGTACCTGATTTCCGCGCTCGTGATGATTGCCGTATTTTGGCGAATGACCAGAAATCTCAAGCTACGTCGAACCCGGCGATCTTTAAGGGTTCTGGTTGCCGTCCTCTTGTTAACGCCTATCAATATTGCGACAGATGCAAGTATTTGGCTGGCACCCGCCTACCTTGTTGGTGCTTATGACTGGGTTTTGGGTCACACAGATAAAGCGCTTCAAGCAGGGGTTTATATTGCCGCCGCTTATGCATTAATGATCGTTGTGGTGATGTTGGAATCGGTTATGAGAAGACTCTTGGGTATGGAGAAGGCTGGATGAGTGGTATCGAAACAGGCTTGTATCAGCATTATAAGGGGGCTGAATACGAGGTACTTGGCCTGGTCACGCATAGCGAGACAGAGGAAAAGTTGGTTGTCTATAGAGCTTTATATGGCGAGTTTGGATTGTGGGTGCGTCCTTTAGATATGTTTAAAGAGTCAGTGTCCATCAACGGTCTAGAGCAAGATCGCTTTAAGCTCATCAATGCCTATAACGTCGAGCTAGGAAAACATTTACCTTCATCACTCTAAACTTAGTGAAACACACTAATCTTCTATAAAAACAACAGGTAAGCGTTAATTTAAGAGAAAATACTTTTAATATCGCATTGTTGTTGTTGTAAAACCTGCTATAAATTATCTATGTTCGACTAATTTTGTCCATAATGCCTCATTTGTTTGGGCCGGGATCATGCAGGGGAATCTATGAACTCCAAACTATCATTTGCGCGCCAGGTGATAACGCAAAAGCTGAGAGGGCTTAGCCTTATTAAGCGTATGTTAACACTGGCGGTCTTCGTCAATGTATTAATTTCAGCTAATGCTTTCGCACAAGATGCCGCTGCTAATGAAGCGGGGGCCGATATACGTATGCTGATCGATATCTCCGGGAGCATGAAGAAGAATGATCCGGCCAACTTGCGAATCCCGGCGGTTAACCTATTAACTGAGCTGATTCCCGATGGCGATGAAGCGGGTGTTTGGACTTTTGGTCAATGGGTTAATAATTTGGTCAAGTTAAAAGCTGTTGATGAGCAATGGCGTCTTGACGCTAAAGAAAAAGCAAAGAAAATCAATTCTGTAGCGCTATATACAAATATTGGGGCAGTGCTTGAGAAGGCTTCTGATGATTTTTATAAAGAAGGTAAGGACTTCTCGAATACTCATTTCATTCTACTGACTGATGGCATGGTCGATATTGATAAAGACCCCGAGAAAAATGCCTCAGAACGTGAGCGTATTCTAACTTCAGTGATGGCTACCTTTAAAGAGAAGGGCGCCAAGATTCATTCAATCTCTTTGTCAAAAAATGCTGATAAATCCTTAATGGATAAGTTAGCTATTCAAACGGGTGGACAATCGGCGGTTGCCGAGACCCCTGAAGACCTGACTCGAATTTTTCTCCAAGCTCTTGAACAGGCCGTTCCTAGTGAGCAGGTACCTATCGAGGGAAATGAGTTTGTTATCGATTCTAGCATCGAAGAATTTACTGCTTTGATCTTTAGAGGGGATGGCAGCATTCCGACCGAAATTCTATCTCCTGATGAAAAAGTATATAGCTATGAAAACCAGGGTGAGGATATCAAATGGTATCAGGATAAAGGTTATGACTTGATTACTGTCAGTCGTCCTTTAGAAGGCACGTGGAAGATTAACTCCGAAGTTCAACCAGGAAGCCAGGTGACAGTGGTTAGTAACTTGCAGCTTAATGTTAGCAAACTACCGGTCAATTTCTTCGCTGGTGATCCCTTGAATGTTGACGTTAGCTTTAGTGAAGAAGGGAAGACAGTTACTAATCCTGATTTTTTGCAGTTATTAGATGTGCAGCTGCAGCTTAAAACAGAAAGCAATAAAACGGCTAAGAAGTCTATGTCGGATGAGGTTCCTGAAGACGGCGTTTTTAGAGAAGCTATTCGTAAGTTAAGTAAGGTCGGTCAGTATGAAGTGACGGTCTTGGTTGATGGGAAAACCTTTAAGCGTAAGAAACGCCAGATTATTAATTTGAGAGCGCCTTTTGATTTTGAATTTTCGGTTAAAGGGGAAGGAGATGAAGCTCATTATGCGCTAGTGGTCACGCCGATGAGTGAGACGATATCTCTGACTGATACCAATATATTTGCGAAGGTAAATGCTCCTGATGGGAGTAGTTTAATCAATGCCTTGGAATTAGATGCCGAGGCGGGGCGCTGGGTATTACCGATTAAGCCAGATAAAGGCGATGGCTTGTATAAAGTGGCTGTTAAGGTAAAGGCCGAGACGATTGAAGGAAAGAAATTCAAGTTCAAGCCTAAGCCTTTTGAGGCTGAGTTCCCGATACCGGCGGGTGCTTCAAATAATATCGTGTCAGTGAACGAGCAAGAAGATGCCCCAGAAGAGTTGCCTGCAGAGGCAATTGCGGAAGAAAAGGTAGAAGAGCCGAAAGCTGAAGAACCTAAAGAGGAAGCGAAAGAAGAGCTGCCTCAGCCAGCCGAAGAGCCCGTTAAGGAAGAGGTGGAAGAGCCTGTTGAAGAGCCCGAAGCGGAAGAAGAGCTGGTAGAAGAGTCAGAAGACGATATGATGATTTGGTTTATTATCGGCCGCGGTGTTCTAGGGGGCTTGCTCTTGGGTGGCTTAGCCTTCTATTTGCTTAAAAAGCGTCAGGCGAAAGAGGAAGAAGAGGAAGTTGAAGAAACAGAAATCCTGAGCGATCAGGATGTTGAAGAAATTGCAGAAGATGTAGAAACTGAAGCGAGTGCTGAGGTGGAAGAAGAACCCGAAGCAGAACCGGATGATGGCTTAGACTTTGTTGAAGAGCCACCCGAAGAAGTTCCAGTTGCCTCTCAGGAGCCAGAGGATGAGCCGCTTGTTGAGTTGGAAGAGGATGATGAGCCGCTAGTTGAGTTGGAAGAGGATGACGAGCCGCTTGTTGAGCTTGAAGAGGATGACGAACCTTTAGTAGAGCCTGAGCCTGAGCCTGAAGAGGTCGTGGACCTATCTACCGATGACTTAAGTGATGTCGCTCAGGAGCTTGAGCTTGATGAGCCGGAAGAGGCCGATGCGCTGGACATTTCCGGGGATGACGAGGACCTGGCTGCCGATATTGCTCAAGCGATTGAGGATGCTGCGGATGAGCCTGAAGAGGACTTGGAAAAGGAAATTGAAGATGCATTGGATCTAAGCGACCCGCTGGATGACGACGATGACGAAGAGTTCAACTTGGAAGACTTCGATATCGGTGACACAGATGACCTGCCCTCAGATGAAGAAAAGGATAAGGGCGCTTAATCTAAGCGTCTGCTGATGATTTTGTAGGGTGATCGGGCAAGGTTCGAGATAGATTTCAAAAGTGTTATCTTTTTCACGCTTTTTATTATTAAAGGACTTGCATGACAAAAATGCTCTCCCTATAATACGCCCTCACTCGATCTGAGGGCGTAACTCTCTGTAAATAATCGGGTTTTAAGAGGGGTGTTATTACTTCTCTCTTGTATGATCAAGTAAAAAATCACACCAGATTAAGCGGGAATAGCTCAGCTGGTAGAGCACAACCTTGCCAAGGTTGGGGTCGCGAGTTCGAATCTCGTTTCCCGCTCCAATTTATCTTTATTACCTATCGATCATTAAATTCGGCTCATTCTTCAGTCGAGACCTTCTTTATGGTCTAAACTTATTGCTATTTAGTACATTATGAATATCTGCGCGCCTAGCTTGGCTTGGCTTTTCGTAGAGCATTTGCATGATAAGATTTTAGCGGTGAATTTGCTGCTTTCCTGGAGGGTAAGATGTCGGGTGTTTTGGCTTCGGTCGATCAAAGAACCAAGCTGGTAGGTGAAAATCGCTTAGAGTTGCTTATGTTTAAGCTTAGCGGTCATCAGACCTTTGCAATCAATGTATTTAAGGTTCAAGAGGTTCTGAATTTACCAAACCTAACTGCGATGCCTCATCGTCATCCTTGTATTTGTGGTGTCACTCACTTTAGGGGGCAGACTGTCCCCGTTATCAATTTAAGTCAGGCAATTGGTATGAGGCCGCTTGAGGTTAACAGTGAATCCATTATTGTCGTCTCTGAATATAATCGAAGTGTGCAGGCTTTTTTGGTTGCCGGAATAGAGCAAATAGTTAACCTCAATTGGGAAGATATCATGCCGCCTCCGGTAGCGGCGGGTAGGGCGCATTACTTAACGGCCATAACACGCTATCAGGAACAGATTGTCGAGATTATTGATGTAGAGAAGGTCTTGTCAGATATTTCTCCGTATTCAACTGATGTCTCTGAAGAGCTTCTCGAGAATGAGTTGATTGATTCATTAGGAGAAAAGTTTGTTTTGGTGGTCGATGACTCACCGGTCGCAATTGCACAGGCGACCGGTACGATAGAAAAGCTAGGTTTACCTACCATTACTGCACCAAATGGCTTAAGAGCTTATGAAATGCTTAAGGAGTGGGCGGATAATGATCCGGAAAAGCTTAAGCAATGCTTACTTGTGCTAACAGATGCCGAGATGCCGGAAATGGATGGTTATCGACTAACGACTGAAATTCGTAAAGATGATCGATTGAGCCACTTTTATGTAATTATGCATACTTCTTTGAGTGGTAGTTTTAACCAGGCTATGGCAGAGCGAGTTGGGTGTAATCGCTTGCTATCCAAATTTCAGCCTGATGAGCTTGCAACAGCTGTTCTTGACTACGTCAAAGAACAGGCTTCTTAAATGTCTGAATATAAAATTTCCGCTTTGAATATTCATCCGGTCAAATCTCTTGGTCCGGTATCCTTAAGTGAAGTTGAAATTGATCGCTTTGGTTTGCGTTTTGATCGACGTTTTATGTTGGTGGATGATGCCGGGCGATTTATTACTCAGCGAAAATATAGCGCCTTAGCCAAAGTTTCTGCAAGCTTTGATGGTAGTACTTTAAATATATCGGACGAGGGCATTCCTGAGGTCAGTTTTTCGCTAAGTGAGTTTTCTAAAGAAGCTGATGTATGTGTCTGGTCTGATGAAGTGGGTGCGCTCACCGTACAAGACCGCCGGACACAAGTTATTTCAGACTATTTGGGGGTGAATGTGGCTTTGGCCTATATGCCTGACTCAACTTTTCGCCAGGTCGACCGTGAGTTCTTTGCAGAGAGCCAGCAAGTTAGCTTTGCTGACGGTTTCCCGATTTTATTGACTAACCAGGCCTCATTAGATGACCTGAATAGCCGCTTGGAAGTTCCTGTTGGCATGAACCGTTTTCGGCCGAATATTGTGCTTGAAGGCGATATCCCTTTTCAAGAAGACTCGTGGAAGCGTATTGCTATCGGTGAGATAGAGTTTGCATTAGTTAAGCCATGTAGCCGCTGTATTATGACTTGCATTGATGAGCATGGCGAGATTGGCAAAGAGCCTCTAAAGACGCTAGCTAAGTATCGAAAAAACGATTTTGGTGTTTGTTTCGGACAGAATATGGTTCAACTTAATACAGGGAAAATCTCACTCGATGATAAGCTAAGAGTAATTGAGGTGCTTGAAGAGGGATAGGTAAAGCGCTTCAGCCTATTTCTAAACATAGAAATAGGCATTTAACTGAAAGGTACTTGCCTTAGAAAAGCTCGATTTCGTCCGAGGTATCGTCAGTGCTGTCTTTTTTGGCACTAAAGTGATGTTTGTAAATATCCAAAGCTTCGTCAACACTTGCGCCGTTCATGATGTGTTGGAACATGATGCGCTCTTCTTCCATTGTGTAGTTCGACATGATGTCTTCTTGCAGCTTAGACCATGCCATTGGGTTGTAGAGTTGCTGAGGATCACTTACCAGATTACTCAGCCAACCTAGATCTCGCTTGACGTGGTCTAGACGTTGAGTGAGTCGATCGTAGAATTGGAAGGCAACAATTGCACTCATAATCTGCTGGTGGATCTCTGCAGCACTGAGCTTAATAGACTCCAGGTCAGTTCCTGAGGTGTCATTTTCTTCACCTTTATGTGAATCAATAACTTCCTTCAGTTGACTGGCAATATAGGTAAACGACTGAGTCAGCTCTGTTACTGACTTTTCGCCGTCTGTCATGGTGCACTCTACCTGAGACACAGCTAGGGTCAGCATGTTGATCGTTTCGCGAACCTGACTCCAGTCCAAGTCTGGTTTTTTCGCGGTAGATGTTACCGGATTGTTAGACAATGCGAATCTCCATTACATTTAACAGTGGTGACAAATTAAAAGTCGTGCATAATGCCTGCATGCATTGCAGTGCCAGCTTATTCTATGAAGGATAGTTGAAAATCATCAGTTGGCGAGCCAATTTTACGAAAACATAAAAGATTTAGTAAAAAAATATATGAGTATAATCCGCTTTGAAAATGTGTCATTAGCGTATGGCCACCGCCCCTTACTGGATAACGTTACGTTTGCGATTGAAGAGGGACAAAAGATTTGCCTGCTGGGTAGAAATGGCGAGGGAAAGTCTTCATTAATGTCATTGCTAATGAAAAGTAGTGATCCGGACTCCGGTGTCATAAATTTTCAAAAGGGTCTTAAAGTAGGGGCTTTGCCTCAATCCATGCCCGATGCTGATGAACGTAACGTTTTTGATGTCGTTGCTGAAGGCCTACCGGAAATTGGTCAGGTCTTAAGTGAGTATCACCATCTGATCAATAGTCAGGATGAAGCTGCAGACCTGCAAAAGTTAGAGAAGCTGCAAGACAGAATCGAGTCATTAAATGGCTGGGATTTTGATACTCGGATCGCCAGCATGCTTAAGCGTTTTGGTTTGCATGAATCGATGCAGATGAAAGACTTATCCGGCGGTTGGCGGCGGCGGGTAATGCTTGCCCGAGCCTTAATCAATGAACCCGACCTGCTTTTACTAGATGAGCCGACTAACCATCTGGACATCGAAACTATCAAATGGCTGGAAGCCCGCTTAGCAGAATATCGTGGCGCGTTATTGTTTGTCAGTCACGATAGAGCGTTTATTAAGGCTTTGGCCTCCAATATTATCGAGTTGGACAGGGGAAATATCACAGCTTTTAACGGAGGCTATAGCGACTACCTGAAAGAGAAACAGCGTTTGCTTGAGGAAGAAGAACGTCAAAATGCTTTGTTTGACAAGCGCTTGTCTGAAGAAGAAGTTTGGATTCGCCAGGGGATTAAAGCAAGGCGTACTCGAAACGAAGGGCGTGTCAGGGCCTTAAAGGCCATGCGAGATGAGCGTAAGCAAAGAGTCAATCAGCAAGGTAAGGCTGAAATAAAAATAGCCGAAGCGGAGAAGTCAGGAAAGCTGGTGGCAGAAGCCGAGCATGTGTCGCTTGCATTTGATTCGGGACGTAAGGTTATTGATGATTTTTCATTAACAGTGATGCGAGGCGACAGGATAGGCTTAATTGGAGCAAATGGTGCCGGTAAGACGACTTTATTGAAGGTATTGCTTGACCAGTTAAAGCCAACAAGTGGGTCTGTACGTTTGGGGAGTAAACTGGAAGTTGCTTATTTCGATCAGCTTCGAGGTGGACTGGATTTTACTAAAACAGTTTTTGATAATGTTGCCGATGGCCATGACTTTGTTGAAATGGATGGCAAGTCCCGTCACGTAATGAGTTATCTCAATGACTTTCTATTTACAGCAGAGCGTGCTCGCTCACCTATCACCGCCTTGTCCGGTGGTGAAACGAATCGCTTATTGTTAGCGCGTTTATTTGCCAAACCGGCAAACGTTATTGTAATGGATGAGCCAACCAACGACCTTGATGTTGATACCTTGGAATTGTTGGAAGAGCGTTTGGCTCAGTTTCAGGGAACACTGCTTATTACCAGTCATGACCGGGACTTTATAGATCAGGTCGTCACGAGCACCTTAGTATTCGAAGGTGAGGGGAAAATTGGCGAGTATGTTGGTGGGTATAATGACTGGGTCAGACAAACCGGTGGTCGTTTACCAACAGAGGGGCAGTATACAAACGATAAGGACAATGCCGCTAAACCGCTTGAAAAAGAACTTGTTCCAACAAGCAGTTCCACCGAGAAACAAAGTCCTGCTGTCTCGCAGAATAAACCAAAAAAATTGAGTTATAAATTAAAGCTCGAGTTGGAACAGTTGCCTGCGAAAATAGAGAAAATGGAGTCGAGGATTGAAGAGCTTCAGGCTCTTATTGTGTCGCCTGAGTTTTATCAAAAAGACCATGAAGAAATAGAATCTGTTACGGCTGAACTAGCGGCACTTGAAGATGAGTTGTCGCTTGCTATGGAACGTTGGATGGAGTTGGAAGATGCTTAAATCAGAGCGTAACGATAGAGGGCCAGTGTAATGGGTTTGTGGGTAGCGCTACTCATTACTTTGGCTGTATTTGGGTCGGTTTTATGGGTTATGCCTTCACCCAGAGAAAAGTCGCTGACGGCAATGCGCGCACGTGCTCTGGAATTGGGGCTGAAGGTAAGGTTGCTCGACGAAAAACTGGCGAAGTCACTTTTTTATTGGATAGATAATTATCGTCCTTATACCTTGTATGAGTGTTTGTTGCCTAGAGAGGCCAAGCCAAGTTCACACAAAGCGCGAGTGATCCGCCTGAGTGTTGATCACGATGCACATGAGCTTGACGCTAGGGATGAGCTCAAAGAGGCGTTGGAAAAGGAGGGGGTCTTTGAGGGCTTGCCTGAGACCTGTGAAGCCTTGGTGATTTCACAAGGTGGCTTAGCTATGTTGTGGCGAGAGCAGCAAAAGTCTCCAGAATCCCTGGAAGAGGTGGAAAGCGTTAAGCGCTGCCTGGAAAGCTGTAAGCAATATGCGAAATATTGGTTAGCCTAGAAAATTGAGACATAAAAAAACCGAGCTACATGGCCCGGTTTTTTTATGTCTCAGACTATTAAGTATTAATTACATCGTCTCAAGAGCTTGCTCAATGTCATTAATAATCTTTTTTGAGTAAAGGTTAACGATGAAGTTAACACGATTCTCGTTGTAATTTACGTAAGAGTTCTTAATGAAGTCCCATTTGGTATTCGCAGAATCTAATAGCTTGAACGAGGTCTGTTTACCTTCAGCCATAGCCATCAATTCTTGCAGCTGTTTACCGAACTCTTCAGCAAGAGAATCGATCGTTACTTCTTTATCGACATCGCCGCCTGCATATACCTGACTAACCGTAGAAGTTGTTCTTGCTGAATACTTGGTCATCATTAGGGCAAGGTTAGTTGCTGTATCACGGCTTAGCTGGGTTGTCTTACTTGGCTTTATACTCGCGCCTGCTTGAATAGCATCATAAAGGCCGCTTAATGCTGCATTGAGTGCAATGTTATTGGTCGCCATGTCGCCCGCTAAGCGAAGGTCAGGGTAGCCTGTCTTCTCAACTTCACGTACGTTCTGCTTGAGTACTTTTTGGTAGGCTTTCCATGCAGCGGCGACTGCTTCAAACTGTTCCGAGGTCTCACCCGAATCTGTTTCACCTTGAATTGCGTTAAAAAGCTCGGCCATTGTTGTGAGCGAGGCATTGATATCTTCCAGGTCTTTTTGAGCACCTTGGTTTGCACTGAAGTTATAAAAGCCATTAATAGAATAATAAGAGTTGATCTGGCTTTGGTAGATGTTTTCCAGGACTGATTTTGACGAATTCTCGGCCGCATGGCTTTGTGTTGATGTGAACAACAATACGAAAATAAATGGAATAACAGCGCTTAGGCGGTTAAAAGTGATGTTCTTGAAATACATTAATTGCGACTCCATGTTTTTATTTCTAACGAGATATTTAGTTCAGTGTAGTATTTAATGCTTAACATACAAGCGTTTGGCGAATGAAGTTCATAGTGATTGTAATTATTTTGTTTTGCGCATGATTTTGTCTGCTTTCGGTAATTCTATCGACGCTCTGAAGACTCAAGAATATATGTTAGTCAGCTTTGTATTGAATTTGTTCTTTGGTGGAATAATAAATTCGTTAAAAAGGCATAATTTTAAAAAAACCTATAAAACAAATGGATAGGTGATTGTTCTGTTGGAAAATCTAGAAAAGAATTGTTTACTTATGTCAATAATAATTGACAAATGATGGATTTTTTTACATGGTTCGCACACGCAATTCAAACGAGCGTATGAATTTCGAAAATTCCCGCGAAATATGCGGGCCCAAAAAAACTTTGTTGGAGCCTCGACCTTTCAGAGGACGTAGGTAGACCAGCACGGATAATTAACTTGGAGAACAGTTGATGATTTACGAAGGTAAAGCCATCACGGTTAAAGAGATTGAAGGCGGAATCGCACAGCTAAATTTCGATTTAGAGGGCGAGTCAGTCAATAAGTTTAACCGACTTACTATTGAAGAGCTTGGCGCAGCAGCGGAAAGCTTAAAGAACGCAAACGGCATTAAGGGCTTGATTGTTACAAGTTCAAAAGATTGCTTTATCGTTGGCGCAGATATCACAGAATTTACTGACTTGTTTGCTGGTTCTGAAGAAGAGCTTATCGCAAACAACTTGCAGGCCAACGCTGTATTTAGTGCAATTGAAGATCTTCCGTTTCCATCTGTAACTGCTATCAACGGTATTGCGTTGGGTGGCGGTTTCGAGATGTGTCTGTCTACGGACTATCGTGTTATGTCGCCAACGGCTAAAGTCGGTCTACCTGAAGTTAAGCTGGGTATCTTCCCAGGTTTTGGTGGTACGGTACGTCTACCACGTCTAATCGGTGCAGATAATGCAATCGAATGGATCGCAGGCACGAAAGAATACAAAGCACCTGATGCACTTAAGTTTGGTGCAGTAGATGCGGTTGTTGATGCTGATAAGCTAGAAGCTGCAGCAATCGATCTTGTTAAGCAAGCAGTTGCTGGCAAGCTAGACTATAAAGCTCGTCGTGAAGAGAAGACTTCTAAGCTTAAGCTGAACCCAATGGAAAGCATGATGACTTTCGAAACTGCTAAAGGTTTCGTTGCTGGTCAAGCTGGTCCTAACTATCCTGCACCTGTTGAAGCGATTAAAGCGATGCAGAAGCATTCGGGTATGGCGCGAGACAAGGCAATCGAAGTTGAAGCGAAAGGCTTTGCTAAGATGGCTAAGACTTCAGTATCAGCTTCTTTGATTGGTTTGTTCTTGAATGACCAGGCACTTAAAGCACAAGCAAAAGCGCTTGAGCCAAAAGCATCTGAAGTTAAGAAAGCTGCGGTTCTTGGTGCAGGTATCATGGGTGGCGGTATCGCTTACCAGTCTGCTCTAAAAGGTACGCCAATCATCATGAAAGATATCGCGCAAGCAGGTATCGATCTAGGTTTGAGCGAAGCAAGCAAGCTTCTTACTAAGCGCGTAAGCAAAGGTAAGATGAAAGCTGAGAAAATGGCTGAAGTTCTAAACTCTATCGATCCAGCACTAAGCTATGGTGACTTCGGTGACGTAGACTTGGTTGTTGAAGCGGTTGTTGAGAATCCTAAGGTTAAAGACATCGTTCTTTGTGAAGTAGAAGATCAAGTATCTGAAGATACAATTTTGACTTCAAACACTTCAACAATCTCTATTGATTTGCTAGCTAAGAACTTGAAGCGCCCAGAAAACTTCTGTGGTATGCACTTCTTCAACCCTGTACACATGATGCCTCTTGTTGAGGTTATCCGTGGCGAGAAAACTAGCGAAGAAACAATCGCTACGACAGTTGCTTACGCTAAAGCAATGGGTAAGACGCCTGTTGTTGTTAACGACTGCCCAGGTTTCCTAGTTAACCGTATCTTGTTCCCATACTTCGGTGGCTTTGCTGCGCTAGTACGTGACGGTGCTGACTTCCAGCGCGTTGATAAGATCATGGAGAAATTCGGTTGGCCTATGGGTCCTGCTTACTTGCTAGACGTTGTAGGTATGGACACAGCTATTCACGCTGGTGAAGTCATGGCTGAAGGCTTCCCTGATCGCATGAAGAATGAGTTCCGTACTGCGATGGAAGTTATGTTTGAAGATGGCCGCTACGGTCAGAAGAACGACAAAGGCTTCTACACTTACGAGCTAGACCGTAAAGGTAAGCAGAAGAAAGTGAAGGACGAAGGCGTTTACGACATGATCAAGCCTGTTGTTCTTAACAACAATGAATTTACAGATGAAGAAATCATCGAGCGTATGATGGTTCCTCTATGTATCGAGACTGTACGTTGTCTTGAAGATGGTATCGTAGAGACTGCAGCAGAAGCTGATATGGGTCTTATCTTCGGTATCGGCTTCCCTCCATTCCGTGGTGGTGCGCTTCGTTACATCGATTCTATCGGCATCGAAGAATTTAATAAGATCGCTGACAAGTATGCTGATCTAGGTGCTCTTTACACTCCAACAGAGGGTATGAGAGAAATGGCTAAAACTGGCAAGAAGTTTTTCGGCTAATCGCTGAAACAGAATCGAACGGAGAATATCTATGAGTCTTAATCCAAAAGATGTCGTCGTCATCGATGCAGTACGTACCCCAATGGGTCGTGCTAAAAATGGCTGTTTCCGCAATGTACGTGCTGAGACACTTTCAGCTACGCTGATTGATGCTATTTTTGATCGTAACGAAAAATTGAACCCTAATGACGTTGAAGACGTAATCTGGGGTTGTGTTAACCAAACAATGGAGCAGGGCTTTAACGTTGCTCGTCAAATTTCATTGTTAACTAAAGTTCCTCACGCTGCTGGCGCTCAAACGGTTAACCGTTTGTGTGGTTCTGCGATGAGTGCAATTCACACAGCTGCACAAGCAATCCAAACCGGTAACGGTGACGTGTTTGTTGTGGGTGGTGTTGAGCACATGGGTCACGTATCCATGACTAAAGGTTTCGACCACAACCCAGCAGCAAGTAAGTACTCTGCAAAAGCATCTAACATGATGGGTCTAACGGCTGAAATGTTAGCTAAAATGCACGGTATTTCACGTGAAATGCAAGATGAGTTTGGCGCGCGTTCACACCGTCTAGCTCACGAAGCTACATTGGAAGGTCGTTTTAAGAACGAAATCGTTCCAGTTGAAGGTCATGATGAGAACGGTTTTAAAGTTCTTATTGAGGACGATGAAACAATCCGTCCAGAAACGACTGCAGAGTCTCTAGGCAAGTTGAAGCCAGCTTTCAACCCTAAAGGCGGTACAGTAACTGCGGGTACGTCTTCACAGCTTACAGATGGCGCAGCAGCAATGTTGTTGATGTCAGCTGAGAAAGCAGAAGAGCTTGGCCTTAAGCCACGTGCTCGTATCGTTTCAATGGCTGTTGCAGGTTGTGATCCAGCTATCATGGGTTACGGCCCAGTTCCAGCAACTAAGAAAGCACTTAAGCGTGCTGGTCTTACCATTGAAGATATCGATTTCTGGGAGCTTAACGAAGCTTTCGCAGGTCAGTCTTTGCCAGTAATGAAAGATCTTAAGTTGCTAGATGTTGCAGAGACTAAAGTTAACCTGAATGGTGGTGCGATCGCTTTGGGTCACCCACTAGGTTGTTCAGGTGCACGTATCTCAACGACTTTGTTGAATGTTCTTGAAGATAAGGGCGGCAAATATGGTGTTTCTACCATGTGTGTAGGTCTTGGTCAGGGCATCTCAACAATTTGGGAACGTCTGTAAGACCATCTTTGATAAGCACGCTCCCAGGAAAATTGCTTAGGCAATAGGAAGTATTCTTCGGGAGTGTGTCTTAATAAGATAAGAAAAAACCGCAGTTTTGGCTGCGGTTTTTTTGTTTTAAGAGGGGGTAGATTTACTTGAGTCGACTCACTACTTCTATTTTTGCTCAGTTGAAGTGTCGGTACATTCGTTTTGATTGGTTTCCGTTTCTGCTGAGTCGCTGATCGGTTTTTTCTTTTTTGCCTTCTTGGCTTGAGGTTTGATCAAGTTACCTTCGCCTACGACACGGTTTGTTCGTTTTGCTTCGGTCAGGAGTTCGCTTAGCTCTCGTATGCGGGTGTTTTTCGTATCATTATCTATGCTGGTCTTTTTCAGCAAGTCCAGAGCTTGCTTGATATGCATCTGATACATCGTCATATCGCCTTCCTCAGCGAAGCTGTCGGCCTGGTATAAGTTACTATTTATGTTGAGCTCGACCTTGACTGTTTGCAGATGAATTTGCAGCTCCTGGCACTTTGCCGCCGTTAATGAGCCTTTATTGCGATAGATGTCGAGTAACTTACTGATTTGACCGATTTGGCTTTGTGCCTGGGTCAGTTCAATATCACTGGTGACATAACAGGCGACTTTATTTTCTCGTTGTCCGCTTTTGAAGTTTAGTAACTTTCCCTCTTGAGTTCGTAAGTGGGAAAGAATTAATTGATCGTCGGGGGCTAATTGCTGCGCTGCTTTTAAGGCGTTCACTGCTAAAGATTGAACTTGGGTGATCAGTACGTAGCTTTCATCAATTTTTAATAAAAGTGAGGTGTAGCTTAATAGCTCATCAGCTTGTTGCCTTAGTTTGTTAATGCGAAGCTTGCGCTTTTTCATTGCTTGTTGGCGGCTATAACTTATGCCACTGGCAACCATTGAGATAACAATGATGGAGGCTATCAAAGATATTATAAGTGTACTATTCATGTGGACTATGTTTCAGGCTTTATTCCCTTTAAGTGTAGCAAAGGCTTTAAAAATGCTAGCTAGTTTGTTCAAAAATCAGAAAAAAACATTGCAATGACTTGACCCTTTAGCTACAAATCAATATATATGTCGCCTTATATATTCAACTTATTCTCACGTTTGTTCTTTTTAGGGTATGTTTTGCTGAAAAAATATACAGCTAGATTGCAGCGTATGAGCAACCACTTTAGTTTGGAGTTTTATGGGTAAGTCCCTCGTTATTGTCGAGTCACCAGCAAAAGCTAAGACAATTAATAAATACCTCGGTTCTGATTACATCGTAAAGTCCAGTGTGGGGCATATTCGTGATTTGCCTACCTCGGGGGGGGGGTCTACCAGTACGCCTCAAGAGCGTGCTAAACAGGCTGCTGCTACACGTAAGATGAGCCCGGAAGAAAAAGCGGTTCATAAAGCGCGTAAAGCCAAGGAACAGCTAATTGCCCGTATGGGGATCGACCCGGAAAATGACTGGGAAGCACGCTATGAAGTGCTGCCTGGTAAAGAAAAGGTTGTTACCGAACTCAAGA
The DNA here is from genome assembly GCF_001634935.1 of Oleiphilus sp. HI0043. Taxonomy (NCBI): domain Bacteria; kingdom Pseudomonadati; phylum Pseudomonadota; class Gammaproteobacteria; order Oceanospirillales; family Oleiphilaceae; genus Oleiphilus; species Oleiphilus sp. HI0043. The sequence goes on from NZ_LWEY01001212.1 coordinate 29,314, forward strand.
AGCTCGCTAAGAATGCCGATCAAATCTTTCTCGCAACCGATTTGGATAGAGAGGGAGAAGCCATTGCTTGGCACTTAAAAGAAGCAATTGGTGGCGATGATGAACGCTATAAGCGCGTTGTCTTTAATGAGATTACCAAGAAGGCAATTCAAGGAGCTTTTGAAGTGCCGGCAGAATTGGATCAATCTCGCGTTGATGCTCAACAAGCCCGCCGTTTTCTGGATCGGGTGGTTGGCTTTATGGTTTCACCTTTGCTTTGGGCGAAGGTGGCACGAGGACTTTCAGCCGGTCGTGTACAGTCTGTTGCTGTACGCCTGATTGTTGAGCGTGAGAAAGAAATTCGAGCGTTTGTCCCAGAAGAATATTGGGAAATGTTTGCTGACCTCTGTGCTGGTAAAAAAGGTGATACACGCTTTCAGGTCAGTCGCTATCAAGGTAGCGCTTTCCGTCCGGTAAATGCTGATCAAATCAAAGCTCACCAAGAGGCATTGAATAAAGCCGCGTTTGCAGTTTCCAAACGAGAAGACAAACCGACAAGCTCCAAGCCTAATGCTCCGTTTATTACTTCTACTTTGCAGCAAGCAGCCAGTACTCGATTAGGTTTTAGTGTAAAGAAAACCATGATGTTAGCTCAGCGTCTTTATGAAGCGGGCTATATCACCTACATGCGTACTGATTCGACGAACTTGAGTGAAGATGCTGTCAACGCATGTAGAGATTATATCGCTGAGAACATGGGTAGTAAGTATGTGCCTGATGCGCCGAGACTATATAGTAGTAAAGAGGGAGCTCAGGAAGCTCACGAGGCGATTCGTCCATCTGACGTAACGGTGCTTACCTCAGGCATAAAAAGCCTTGAGAAGGACGCTGAGAGACTGTACGACTTGATTTGGCGTAACTTTGTGGCCTGTCAGATGAATAATGCCGAATTTTTGAGTTCGTCTTTGGAAGTGACAGCGGGTGACTTTACACTTCGTACGCGTGGTCGTGTTATGAAGTTCGACGGTTTCTTGAAAGTGTTGCCGTCGAATAGCAAGAAAGACGATGATGTCATCCTTCCTGATCTTCAGGTTGGCGATGAACTATCTTTAGATAAACTGGATCCCAAGCAGCATTTTACCAAACCGACTGCGCGCTATTCAGAAGCCGCTTTGGTTAAGGAATTGGAAAAAAGAGGGATCGGTCGCCCTTCAACTTACGCAGCGATTATTTCAACGATCCAGGATCGTGGCTATGTGAAGCTTGAAAACAAGCGTTTCTACGCCGAGAAGATGGGGGATATTGTTACCGATCGTTTGGTTGAATCTTTCTCTGAGCTGATGGACTACAGTTTTACCGCTCAGATGGAAGAACAACTGGATGATGTTGCTCAAGATGAAAAGGACTGGAAAGCGGTTCTTAATGATTTCTACGACCATTTCACAACTCAACTAGACCAAGCACAGTCGCTTGATGGTGGTATGCGTGAAAATGATCCAACCGAGACAGATATTCCTTGCCCTAGTTGTGGTCGTCATATGCAGGTTCGTACGGGTAGTACGGGCGTGTTTTTGGGCTGTTCAGGTTACTCCTTGCCGCCAAAAGAGCGTTGTAAATCGACGATCAATCTTGTACCGGGTGATGAAATCGCCAGTGCAGATGATGAGGAAGGCGAGTCAAAACTTTTGCGTAAGAAGCGCCGTTGTTCAATTTGTTCAACCGCCATGGACAGTTATCTGATCGATGAGCAACGTAAGCTACACGTTTGTGGTAACAACCCGGACTGTTCTGGGTATGAAGTTGAAGAGGGTGAGTTTAAGATCAAGGGCTATGATGGCCCTGTATTAGAGTGTGATAAGTGTTCATCAGAAATGCAGCTTCGCACCGGCCGCTTTGGTAAGTACTTTGGTTGTACCAATGAAGAGTGTAAAAATACTCGTAAGTTATTGCGAAATGGTGAAGCCGCGCCACCGAAGATGGACCCAGTGCCGATGCCTGAATTAACTTGTGAGAAGGTTGAAGATACTTACATCTTACGAGATGGGGCTGCGGGATTATTCCTCGCGGCAAGTAAGTTCCCGAAGAATCGTGAAACTCGTGCTCCCTTAGTGAGTGAACTGCTGCCTCATAAAGATGAAATTGATACTAAGTATGAATTTCTTTTCTCAGCGCCGGTGAAAGATAATAAGGGCAATCCGTCGATTGTCCGTTTTAGCCGCAAGACGAAAGAGCAGTATGTGATGTCTGAAGAAAAAGTCGAAGAGAAGGTTAAAGCTACTGGCTGGTCGGCTCATTACCAGGATGGAAAGTGGGTTGAGACATTGCCTAAAGCTAAAAAGGCAAAAGCTAAAAAGAAGTAGCGAGTTGTCAGACATAAAAAAAGCCGCGCTAAGCGGCTTTTTTTATGTCCATCATTTACGTAACCTTTCAAGTAAGCTGGAGGTATCCCACCTTGCACCACCCATATCCTGTACATCTGCGTAAAACTGGTCAATCAGCGCCGTTAGGGGAAGTTTTGCGCCGATATTCCGAGCTTCAGATAAACAGATGTTTAAGTCTTTGCGCATTAGATCTACGGCAAAACCGTGTTCGTATTCGGCATCGATCATGGTGTCTGAACGATTATCCATTTGCCATGATTGCGCAGCTCCTTTGGATATCACATCGACGACTTGCTTGCAGTCCAGGCCAGCTTTCTCTGAGAAATGGATGGCCTCGGCCAGCCCTTGTACCACACCGGCTACGGCCATTTGATTGGCCATTTTGCAGAGTTGTCCTGAGCCGCACGGGCCAAGCAGGTTCATTGCTTTGGCATAGTGCCGCATAAGGTCGCTTGCCTGTTTGAAAGCTGCTTCTTCGCCGCCGCACATAATGGTTAGCTGGCCATTAATTGCACCCTGTTCGCCGCCAGAAACGGGAGCGTCGATAAATGCCATACCTTTTTGCTTAGTGCTGGCGTCAATACGTCTAGCGAGTTCAGCGGAAGCGGTGGTGTGATCGATAAAAAGTGTTTTGCTATCGCATTGGGCGAGCAGGCCTTGTTCGGACAGGTAGACCTCTTCGAGATCTTTATCATTGCCGATGCAGCTTATGACGAGGTCGAACTTATGATCAATCTTCTTAAGGTCTAGCAGTATTTGGCCTTCATACTCTTCGAGCCAACGTTGGGATTTTGAGGTACTACGATTGTAGACGTGAAGGTCACAATGTTTGGAAAGGTGACCAGCCATAGGATATCCCATTACCCCTAAACCTATGAACAAAACTTTAGTTGTCATGGAATGTTGCTCCAAGTATTTAATTATTCTCTGCTAGTGGTAAGGTCAAGGTAAAGCAGGTGCCTTGATTCGCTTCGCTCTGAACATCAATGCTACCTTTGTGTTTTTTAATTACAACCTGGACAAAATTCAAACCTAAACCTGCACCTTTATCGCCGCTTAATTCTGTCTGTCTTTGGCGGTGAAAGCGCTTGAAAATAAAAGGAAGCTCTTCAGGACTGATGCCAAAGCCTTGATCTGAAATATCGATAATCGCCTTATCTTGAGTACAACGGGTTTTAATTGTAACCGTTGTGTCTTCAGGGCTGTATTTGACAGCATTGGAAAGCAGGTTGGTGATAGCTCGCTCAATCAACTCTGCATTGCCGAGTAGCCAGATAGGTTCTTCATCAGAGAACTCTAGATTAATGCCTTTCGCTTTTGCCTGTTGGGACAAGGAGTCAATGCTATCTTCGACTGCATTGAGCAGGTCAAACTCATAAAAGCTTTGCTCGGCGCTCTGTTCTGCGCGAGTGATTTGCAAAAATTGGTCTGACAGATTCAAGCTTCTTTTGGCGTGGCTTTCAATTTCATCAATTAGCGTGCTATCCCAGTTGATTCGACCAGTTCTGAGCCCGTTAAGCATGGCTAGCTGTGATACCAGCGGAGAACGGACATCGTGAGATAAAAAGTCAATAAGCTGATTTTTTTCACGCTGTTGTTGGCGAATTTCGGTGATATCTGAAAGTGTGATCATCAAGCCTGCGTCAATGTCTTCATCGACAATAAAGGGGGCGCAATGAACCTGAACGTCTCTATCATTTAACTGGATTTCATCATTGGTCTGTGCGCCGTTGACTAATACCTTACTCATATTTTGACTTAGCTGAATGTTTTGTTGGGGGTCAAACAATGTACAAATAGCTTGTCCTAGTAGCGTTCCGTTTGATTCAGAAAACCAAGTTTGAGCATGACTATTGGTAAATACGATTAAGCCAACAGGGTCGGTAACAAATACCGCATTGGGAATTTCTTCGAAGCCTTTTGATATAAAGGTTCTCATGTCTTGCATGGAATGTATTGCTTCACGTACCTGTGATATTCGATTGGCAACCTTCTCATAATATCGGGGCTTATTGCGTGCTAGTGGTGTTGTGAAGTCGAGTTTGTTTAGATAGTCCTGATGTTCAGATAGGTTGGTTGGATGAGCCCATACAAAGCCCATATGGTAGAAGGATGTCACGCCAGAGTCAGATTCCTGAGCTAGGGTTATCCAGCTGGTGTGCCCATCATGCATCCACTTGTTTGTTGATTTTAAGCGCTGGTAACTAAGCGGCGTATGTTCATCTTGCAGAATAATTTGCTTATCTTTAAGTAGAACGTAGTGCTTAGGTTTTAGCAGGGCATTTAAAGATTCGAAGATTTCTTGCACCGGGTGCTGACCGATATGACGGAAGCTAATCGCAGGTTCTTTTTCAAGCCTTTCCAACTCATGGTTTAAAAATTGGTTTAGCTGCCGCATGCGTTGCCAGCTCCACAAAGGGTATGCGAGTAAAATACCAATGATTGCATTAATGGGTGGAAACCAGGTCTTATCTAGTAGTATTAGTAGGTAGCTAAAACTAAAAACCAACAGTACTAGCAGGATCGCAGAAGGTAAGACATGCGTTGGTTTGAGTCGCGGAAACAGCAGGATAGGGATCATGATGAAAGCAAATGTCAGCAAGTAAGCCCAAACCGAATCAACAGGTCGAATAGCGGTATTATTAAGTAGTGCAGAGTAGGCGTTGGCATGGAGTTCAACGCCAGACATTGAGGTGCCGCTTCTTGATACAGGCGTTGGAATAATATCGCCTAGACCTGCAGCCGTTGCGCCGATCAAAATGGTCTTGTCGCGAAATGCTTCAGCAGGTACTTGGTCAAGCATAACCTCCAGATAGCTGTAGGTCGGAAATGTGCCGCCAGGGCCAGCAAAAGGTATTAAGCGATATTGGGTGTTGACTGACATATAAGGAGAGTTACTTGATGCTACCATGCGAATATATTGGATCATGGGGTTAACTTCGCTTGCCATCGCCATTGATAAGCTAGGCCAATGAGCATCGCCGACACCTGAGTTCAAATATAGTCCGCGCGCAAGTCCGTCTTGGTCCAGGTCAACATGGACATGACCCATACCTCTGGCAGCTTCAACCAGTTTAGGTATCGGAAGAATTTCAACAAGTGTTCCGCCGTGAGTCAGCGGTTGTAGGTGCAATGGCAGTAGAACGTTGCCGTTATTCTTGATCGCTGCTGCGAGGGCAAGGTCATCTTCTGGGTGCGAAGCGCTTTTTTCTGAAAAAAGTATATCTAAGGCAATCAGTGCGGTGTTGTACTGCGTTAGTTTTTCAATTAGCTGTGCATGGATTGCACGCCGCCATGGCCATTGGCCAATACTATTGAGACTCTTTTCATCTATGGCGATGATAACCGTATTTTCGTCAGCGGGAACCGGGGTGAGGTTTATTGCGGTGTCGTAAGCCAAGAGATCGAGGCGCTTGGCCGCTTGTGTATAGACCAAAAAAGCGCTCACCACGAGTAGGGCGAGAGTCAAAAGGTACTGCGCATAAGGCCTGGATTCGGGAATGTTTCTAGCCATAAGGTTCTATTATTATTGCTGTCGTTGTTGGGCCGAACGCATCTTAGCAAAAATGTTCGCTGTCATGTGAAAAAATGATATGCGCCGATGACAGTACGAACATTATTGTTGCAAGGCAACATATTATTCATTTTCAATATATAGCTCTTTGATTGGGCCAAAGTCTGAACTGAATAGTTCGTTGCCAATTCCCTTAACCCGAGCGAAATAGCGCTTTCCAGGTGTTAATCTTAGGTGGGCTCGAGCCTTGGCAATGGTCTGTTCTTTCAGAATGTTTTCGAAGCTTTTGCTATCAGACACCTGCAATATGTAGGCTTGGGTATTGTCTACTTTATTCCAGAACAGGCCAACTTGGCTGTCGATATAGTTAACACTTAGAATCTTCACGGGTTTCAATATACCGCGGACAGAAAAGTTACGCACTTCGCTATTCGCTGTTTCGCCGTCATCTGCAAGCGATACTACGCGCCAATAGTATGAGCCGGGCATCAATGCTTTCCTTGGTGCAATCTGCTGCGCTGCATCAAAGTCTGTTTGGCTGATTAGCAGGTTGAAACCTTTGTCTTTGGAAATCTGTAGTTTTCCGAGCGTATCCGGTTTAACAAAGTTCCAGCTAAATGTAGGTTTGGTACTATCAAGTATGCTTTTGGCAAGCGGCGCAATGAGTTTTGCTTGCTCTGTGCCAATGTCCACTGCTATGCGTGTAACGGAGTCGACACCCTCAAAACCATTAGCGTCAATGGCGCGCATGGAAACGTCATACTCACCATTCTCAATATGTTCCAACTCAAGTTCAGGCTTTTGTATTTTCCCTTGCTTAACAAGTTTTCCATTTTGCTTATTGTCAGTGAGTTGAACTCGATAAGCTTCGGCGCTTTTTTGTTCTTCCCAAGACAGAGTTGAAGGAAGGTCGTCTACAACTCTCTCTGCAAATAGTGCTTTGGGGGCGTCAGCTAACTTTGTCTGCTCAATAATCGCGCTACCTTTTTTGATGCGCGCACCGTTGCCTGCAAAAACTTGAGTCGTCCCATGTTCACCAGCAAAAGAGACTTCACCTTCAATAACTTCCAGCTGTGTTTCATTACCCTGGGTACTCAAACGAAATTCAGTTCCGCGCACGGCTGCTACCGCCGATGGGGTGGTAATCTCGTAGCGAGATCCTTTAACCAAGGGTGTAACCTCAGTGGACAGTGAGCCTCTCTTGAGCCTTAGTCGCGTATCAACCATGCCAGTCTTGCCAAAGTGGGACAGTTTATTGAAGACCAGGTTGGAATTTTCTTCCAAGCGAATGGTTGAGCTGTCTGCAAACTCAATTAAAACATTACCTTTTTTTGTCGCAACTTCATCACCGACACGAATATTCATATTTGTTTTGAGTAGCTTAAATACACTCTTGCTGGCGCGTTTGATCAAGGCACTACCAGAAACTGACTTGGCAACAGCCGGTTTTGGTTGATGTTTTAGCCAGTGCATAGGGATTTTAATAATTGAGCCAGGGGCCAGGGCCGAGACCTGTTCAATCTTGTTATAACGTATTAAATCAGTCCAGGTGTGCTGTCTGTTGAGAAGGCCTTGACTGACTTTTTGCAGGTTGTCGCCAGGGCGCAGCGTGTAGTGCCACTCTTCCACCTGAGGTGTTTGAGCAAACGATACCGAAGTTAGCAAGACGCTAGAAATAGCACAAGAAAGGCATAAGAGCATGACGAAGTTGATGACTGTCGTCGTTAGTTTATGGATATCAATACGTCCAAATTTCATAAATAAATCATGCTCACTACATTATTAATATCAAAGCTTCTAGCCAAGAGCAGGTTAAGAGCTGCTGTCCTTATCTCTAGTCGCCAACTTTTTCCAGCCTGTACCCATGTTGATAAACTGTTTTCACGCGAAATCCGTTCTCAGGTTTGATATGCAATTTGCGTCTTAAGCGACTGACATGCGTATCGACGGTCCGAGTATTGATGTTGATAGAAATTCCCCAAACCCTTTCCAACAGGTAGTCTCTGGATAGTAGGCGCCCAATGTTCTGAAACATGAAGACGGCTAAATCAAAATCTTTATCGGTCAGTGGCACGTCTTCACCAAAAGACACGATGGTTCTTTTAGTCAGATTAATCACATAAGGGCCAATAACCATCTCCTCTTGCTCTTCTACCTCGTTTGCGGAGCGTCTTGCTAAGGCGTTGACTCGAGCTTTTAACTCTCCAGGTCTGGCTGGTTTGACAAGATAGTCGTCAGCGCCTGCATCAAGGGCCGTTATAATATCGGCTTCGCTATCTCTGGAGGTCAGAAATATTACAGGTATCCGCCAGCTAAGCTCTGAGCGAATCGATTTAAGAACTTCGGTACCTTCCATGTCTGGAAGCTGCCAATCAAGGATTAACAAGTCATAACTGTTATGTAGTACTTCGTATAAAAAAGATTTGCCAGTCTGAAAGAAATCACAACTATGTTGGTTTTCTACCAGCATCGCACTAAGGTTTTGTGCTTGTTCCAGCTCGTCTTCTAACAAAGCAATTTTCATCATTATCCCCTAAATATATGTTCTGTATTATTTTTTTGTGTTTTTTCTAGTGTAGATGCTTTTTCTGAATTGTCTTGGAAATTAGCTAATATCCTACAGATAATACATGCTGAATCATTATCAAGATTGTTCTAAATTGTAATGCTTTTGTAGTTTTGTTTTCGTGGCACTGGAGGGCAGTTTTAAGCAAGTGATCATTTTGCTCGCTTTATCATGATTTAGAGATTAGTATCAGACCCCCTTGAATAGCGAGTTTCGCTGTTATAATGCTTAATTACATAGATGAAATGGTTGTACTAAGATGTCGCGTCAAAAAGAGATTCAGGACTTGTTGAGTAACAATTTTGAACTTGAGTTTATAGAGGTATTAAATGAGAGCCATATGCATAGCGTGCCTCCTAACTCTGAGACTCACTTTAAGGTGACTTTGGTTACTGAGGATTTTGAGGGAAAGTCTAAAGTTGCTCGTCATCAAAGTGTCTATGCCTTGCTTGGTGGCTTAATGGAGCAAGGCCTACATGCTTTGGCACTACATTTATATGTTCCGCAAGAATGGTCGAGTATCATGGGTGAGAAATCACCAGAGTCCCCAAACTGTATGGGTGGCTCTAAATAGTACAGCTGTAGCAGGCCAGAACCCTAAATAGCTGATAGATATTCAATTGGAATTGCCCTTTATTAGGAGTAGGTACGATGAGTCAATTTTTTCAGATTCATCCTGAGAACCCTCAGGCGAGGTTGATTAAACATGCGGCAGAGATCATTGAAAGCGGTGGTGTGATTGCTTATCCGACTGACTCTGCGTACGCACTAGGTTGCCATTTAGGCGACAAGAAGGCCGCCGATAAAATTAGGCAGATTCGAAAGCTTAATGAAAAGCATAACTTTACACTGGTATGTCGTGACCTAACGGATATATCAACCTACGCTAAAGTTGATAATCAACAATACCGCCAGATAAAGGCACACACACCGGGCCCTTATACGTTTATTCTCGATGCGACGACTGAAGTTCCGCGGCGTTTAATGAACCCAAAGCGACGTCAAATCGGTATCCGAATTCCGGACAACGAAATTGCTTTAGCCTTGCTGGAAGAGCTTGGTCAGCCAATAATGAGTACAACGCTTATTTTGCCTGGTGATGATATGCCTATGACTGACCCTTACGAGGTTCGTTCTTTGTTAGAGCATACGCTTGATTTGGTTATAGATGGTGGCTTCTGTGGCTTTGAGGCAACCTCTGTGGTGAACTTATCAGGCGAAGAAACGGAGATTGTTCGTAAAGGCTGCGGTGACATCTCGGCTTTCGAGGGCTAAGTATCACCGCTTGTTTAGGCGGGTACGGTTTATGCGTTTATCGTTAAGCGGAAGCTGTTATCCTTCGACAGAGCTGCTTGCTCACTATTATTGGTGATTTTGTTGGTTTTCAGTGCTTCATAGCGATGGGCGATATCATTTAATTTGTTATGCTCATTTTGTTCGCTAATTAGCTCATTAAAGAGATTATTACCAACTCCATATGCACCAGAAATCTTCACGACATTGTCTACGTAATCAAGTGTAGGCTGCTGTTTGCTCAAACGCTGAAAAGCCTCTTTAAAGTGTTTGTTGTTGTTAAGGTCAGTACTTATTTTTTCATGATCGCTTGGGCGCATCGCGCCTTTGATCTCAATGTTGCCGTAAATATCCTTCTCTACATTTAGCTGGGTTCTCGGGTTTAAGTTGTACTCAGCAAGCTTATTACGCAGAGTTTCCTTGAGGAAGGCTTTATCTTGGCCTAACTCCGTTTTGAATGTTTCAACATTTACCTTTTTACTTTGACTTTGAATGCCTAGTCTTAATAAAGTGACCGCATCGTCTAGCAATACTCGCTTTTCTGCTTGTTCTTTGCGTCTGGCACTGTCGTCTGCGTGGCTGCTGTTTTCAGTACCGTTTTGAGAGTCCTGACGTTGTAGTTGCTGAGGGATCTGTAAGGCTTGTTCTGTTGATATATGTGCCATGGTTATTTGCTCGCTAAGTTCCAGTTCGGCAATCAATGACCGTTTTCTGACAAAAAATGCTAGTTATCTAAGGAATAGCAAATTAAATGCCAAGCTTGTTAGGCGGCTAGGGTAAGTTAACATGGAATTGTCCCACCCCTAGATTTGAATAGCTGCTGGCAAAGAAGGGCTTTGCTTACTAGACTGCAGGGATTTGGTTTCTTAATAATTAGGCAATCTTGTTCTATGTCAGAAATGTCAGCGTATCGCGCACCGGTTTTACCTATTATTCTCACATTGTTGACGACGCTGGGTTGTTTTTATATACCCACCAAACTCATATTTATACCGGTTGTTCTAACCTCAATTGCTTGGGCTTGGGCCCACTATGCAAATGTGCAGAGTCTTCGTAGTCGTTATGCGGGACAAGAGCGATCACTGCTAAATGATAAGGCCACTGAACTCACTCAGGAAGCATGCGCAGTAATGAGTGAACAAGCAGAGCTTGTGAAGGAAAATCTTGTCCACATTAATCAGAAGGTGACTGAAAGCGCTGATCAGATTAGTGCCAGTTTTACCGGAATATCTCAGAAATCTGAACGACAAAGAGAGCTCTTGTTAAAAGTTGTTGCTATGGTCCATGAGGATGAAACAACAAGTGGAGAAGAGCAAGTAACAGTCAGGCAATTTGTTGATGAGTTGATGGGGATAATAGATAGTTATGTCAGATTATTGGTTGAGGTGAGTGAAAAAAGTATCTTTGCTGTTCACCGAATCGAGGATATGTCACATCATTTTGAACAAACTTTTACCTTGCTAGGGCAGATCAGGGGTATTGCTGATCAAACAAATTTATTGGCATTAAATGCGGCAATCGAGGCAGCGAGAGCTGGTGAAGCCGGCAGAGGATTTGCCGTGGTTGCTGACGAGGTACGTACCTTGTCGCAAAACTCAAACACCCTTAATGACAAAATATTTGAAACATCTGAGAACACAAAGCGCGCGATTGATGGTGTAAGCAAAATTGTGGGAGAGATCGCATCCTTGGATATGAATATGGCGATCAGTGCGAAAGCCCATGTCGATGAAATGCTTGTAGATTTGGAGCAAACAAATGTCACCATTGAAAATACTATGGATGAAGCTTCCGCTTATACAGAAACGTTAAAAGTGGACGTGGCTGACGCGGTCAGGAGTTCACAGTTTGCTGATAATGTTAGTGCCGATATTAACTCTTTTCTGCAACAAAACTCTTTGTTACAAGAGGCGCTGAATAAGGTAAGGAGTGTGTCCAGTGAAGCCGAAATACTCGACTTATTGCAAGAGATTGGCAAGCAAAAGAGTGGCTCTAAGAGCAGTGTTGCGGCAGAAGCGAGTGATGACAATGTCTCATTGTTTTAACGCAAAATATTAATCAATAGCGTGGGTGGGTAGTACAGACAATGGGAATGAATGTTCTAATTGTGGACGATCATGAATCGAATCGTATTCTAGTAAGGTATTTGCTTGAATCCGAAGGCCACGACTGCATCGAAGCTGAAAATGGGCAGATAGCAGTCGAGCAGTTTGATGAGCACCAGCCAGACTTTGTTCTGATGGACATTGTCATGCCTGTTATGGATGGCTATGAAGCCGCGTCCTTAATTAAAAAGCGCGCAGGCGATACCCATGTTCCTATTATTTTTCTGACAGCAAAACATGATGAGAAATCTTTGCTTGCTTGCCTGGAGAGTGGTGGAGATGATTATTTACCAAAGCCCATTAATGGCATTGTTCTAAAAGCGAAGATTAAGGCTCATGCGAGAACTCAGGAGCTTACCCAGCAAGTTCATGCGAAAAACAGTGAGCTAACCCGTCTACACGCGACATTAACGCAAGAACATGAGATGGGGCGTCATGTATTAAATCATACGCTCAAGAGGAGCTTGCAGAACTGTAAAAATGTTAAAAGCTATCTTTCTTCAATGTCGACCTTTAATGGCGATATCTTTCTTTTGGCCGAAAATCCAAGTGGTGGTTTATATGCTTTTCTCGGTGACTTTACTGGTCATGGTTTAGCTGCAGCAATTGGTACGATTCCTGTCTCGCAAGCATTTTTCTCCATGTGTGAAAAAAGTATGCCGATTATGGAAATTGCGTCTTCGATGAATAAGTCCTTAAAGTCCTTTTTGCCTGAGTACATGTTTTGCGCCGCGACACTAATACATGTGCCAGAATCGGGAGATAAAGCATTAGTATGGGCAGGGGGGTTGCCAGATGCGTATATTACAAGACCTGGGGAGGGGCTTGTAAGTGTCGTAAAGTCGAGACATATGCCGCTCGGTATCGTGCCGGCAGAGCGCTTCAATAGTGAGATAGAACTACACGAATTACGTTATGGTGATAAGTTGTTTATGTTCACTGACGGAATTCTTGAAGGAAGCCCTACAGACAGTGATGAAATGTTTGGTGAAGAACGAGTGATGGACTCACTTGACCGCCGAGTGAAAGAGGGCGGGCAAGAGCGTGTGTTTGACGGCCTACTGGATGACTATCATAGCTTCAGCCAAGGTTCTGCGCAGCAGGACGATATCTCTTTGGTTGAAATCACCGCAGGCCCAATTGATAATTCTAGTGTAATAGATCTTGAACCAAAGACGAATTTGCCTTGGTCAGTTAATGTCGATCTTGATGCAGAGAGAATACACTCTCAGCCTGACCCCATTGTGCAGGTCATTAAAGTGTTGCCAGCAGATCTGTTTTTGTACCGTCGAGCCGATATGATCAGGACTATTTTGTCTGAGCTTTACTCCAACTCGCTGGAGCATGGTTTATTAGCCTTAGACTCTACTATAAAAGGCAGTCATGACGGATTTACAAAGTACTATCAGCAGCGTCAGGAACGGATGGACGCCTTGGATGCGGGCCGCATTAGCATTAGTGTGAGCTTTGATTACGAGCGTTCCGGTAGTGAGTTGAAAATAAGTCTCAGAGATACCGGGAAAGGCTTTGATTTTGCTTCACAGAACGAAGACCTGGCAATGAATACTAAACCATGGGGGCGCGGAATTGCGCTGGTCCGATCTCTGTGTGAAACGGTTGAATATAGTGATGAAGGCCGCTGTGTCGAGGCGACCTTGGCACTTAATCCGAATGATAGAAAAGAAAGATATCCACCAATTGCTCCGGCATAATTTCTTCGAATTGGGATAAAAGCTTTTCGTTTCGACGTATTTCTTGAAACTCATCACTATCAAATAGGCCTGAAAGGGCCATGATAGGAAGTAGCAATTCGGCGGTAACATCTTCACCTTTGCAGAACCATGCCTTTTCTTTGTAGAAGAAACCTTCCATAAAGCCTGTGCACCAGCTTTCAAGACAGGCATCGTAGTGAGTTTCGCTGTCGTCATCAGTTTCATCGCTGTAGGGTAAGAGTATATCGCGGTCTTCATTAATCTCTTCAAGCAATGTCGACTTGATCTCTTCGATACAGCTTTCAATAGTGGCGATTTCAGATTCACTAAGCTCGATATCATCATTGCCAAATAGCACAGAGATAAGAGTGTTAGTGTCAAAGTCTACCGGCCCGATAACACTGGCGCATACAAGGCCGTGAAAGCCAAAATAATCCAAAGCCTCTTCATTTAGATGCTCGGCAAAAAGAATATCTTCGAGCTGTTCAATTTGTTGTTCGCTTAGTGACATTTGCTAAAACCGTATGACAGTGCAACCAATGCGTTCATGTGTGTATGGGCGCTGGTTGGGAGCGGGGTGGTATAAAAAACGAGAGTATAAACTGATTTTCCACAGATTAGTATCTGCAGTACCTGGTAAGCATAAAAAAGCCGGTAAGAACTAATTGCTCATACCGGCTCTGAGGTCTTTCAGAACTTAATTAGCGGAAATGCTATTCAGTATCTGTAGTCTGAGTTGCTTTACTGTCTTCAGCTTTTGCTGTTGATTCAGCGGGGCTCACCTCAACCTTAACAGCTGACAGCTCTGGTGACTTAGGAGCCGCCGCGCTTTCAGTTTCAGCTGATTGCGCTCTTGGGTCATTGTGAACCCGGTTAGAGCGGTTAGGTCTACGACGGCGAGCTGGCTTTTTAACTTCGACTTTATGCTCATCAGCCGGCTTCGCTTCGGCTTTAGGGCTTGTATTGCCAGTTATTTCTTTTGTCGCGCTTTCCTTATCAGCAACAGCTTGCGTCTTCGTTGGAGAGGCATCCGACTTGCTGTTTGTCGCTTTATTGCCTCGATTTCTACGAGGGTTACGGCTACGAGGTCGGCGAGTCGAAGTTTTCTCTTCGCTATCACTAGAGCTGGCATCTGATGTAGTTACTTCAGTTGCAGTTTCATCACTTGTTTCTGCTTTGCTCTCTTTTACTGCTTTAGGCGAATCTACAGCTTTAGTTTCGGCAACTTCAGCTTTATCAGAGCTTTTATCTTCCTTGCTTTCAGTTGCAGCAGGTGCAGGGCTAGCGTTGCTACTCGCTTGAGGCAATGAACTCTTCTCTTCTACCTTAGGTTTTGAGACTTCTGCTTTAGGCTCAGTTGTAGCGACAGGCTTAGTTGTTTCCTTAAGGCTTTCGCTTGCTGTGCTAACTGCACCCTTGGTGTCAGTTTCAGCATTCTTCGTAGGAGCTTTGCTACGGCGCTCGCCACGGTTTTCTGAACGTCTACGGTTAGAAGAGCGAGTAGTGGATTTATTTTCGCTGCTTTTAGCTTCAGGCTTTGTGGTATTGGCTTCTACACTGTCGTCCGCTTTTGCTAAGGTATTGTTTACCACGGGCGCTTCTTCAGGGCGTTGTTTATCCTCATATTTCTTGGCAGGACGGTTACCGCTACGATTTCTGCGCTGCGAACCTTCTTTGTTCTGAGTGCGTGAATCGTTTTGCTTCTGGTCGCGAGTGTTCTCAGAATTTGATCTGTTGCCGCGATTATCATTGCTACGACGCGAGTCATTGTTTTGATTGCGTCGGTTACGTTGGTTGCCGCGATCATCTCTGCGATTTTCATCGCGTTGATTTCGATTTTGGCCAGACTTATTACGGTTGCGGTTGTTGCCTGAAGCGTTATCGCCAGACTGAGAGTCTCGTTGCTTGTTTCTATTCTTCTGGTTACTGCGGTTGCCTTGAGTGCTGCGCTGCTGCTTTCTAGCAGGTGCTTCATTAGCAACAGAGGAGGCTTTCTCTTCTGCGCTGAACATTGCCGATAGCTTGGATTTCAAACGCTTCATTAGGCCAGTTTCTTCGCTTTGCTCAGCTTGCTTTTGAGGTGCAGCTTCAGTTGCAGGCGCTGAAACTTGAGGTGCAGGGCTAGCATGTGAAATAGATTTAACCGCAGCTTCTTCGCGCACGACTTCTTTTGCTGCGGCTGTTGGAACTGCTTGTTCCTCTGGCTGTGTTGTTTCTATTTTGTAACTAGCTTGATCATCACTGGTTTCGTCTTCACGAAGTCTACGTAACTCATAGTGAGGCGTATCCATAGCCATGTCAGGAATGATGATAACGCGAACAGACTGCCTGCGTTCAATCTCCTGAATTTGTTGGCGCTTCTCGTTTAATAAGAAAGTAGCGACAGGAACCGGCAGGACTGCTTGGACCGAACCTGTTTTCTCTTTAGAGGCTTCTTCATACATTAGGCGCATGATTGACAGTGCTAAAGATTCAACGTCACGAATCGTACCTTGTCCGCTACAGCGAGGGCATACTGCTGCGCGGGTCTCACTTAGTGAAGGTCGTAAACGCTGTCGTGACATTTCAAGGAGCCCGAAACGAGATATCTTGCCAACCTGAACGCGTGCGCGGTCAAGTTCTAGGGCTTTACGCATGCGGTTTTCAACGTCACGTTGATTTTTTGCAGGGCCCATATCGATAAAGTCGATAACAACCAAACCACCCATATCTCGTAAACGAAGCTGGCGAGCAATTTCTTCTGCAGCTTCAAGGTTAGTTTGAAGTGCTGTCTCTTCAATGTCGCTGCCCTTAGTTGCACGAGCTGAGTTGATATCGATTGAAACAAGTGCTTCCGTTGGGTCGATAACAATTGAGCCGCCAGAAGGCAGTTTTACTTCGCGTTGGAACGCTGTCTCGATTTGAGCTTCGATCTGATAACGGCTGAATAATGGCGTTTCGTCTTGGTAGAGTTTGATCTTGCTTTCATAAGCAGGCATAACTGAACGAACGAAATTTAGAACATCTTCAAACACAAGCGGTGCGTCAACAAGTACTTCGCCAATGTCCTGGCGCAAGTAATCGCGAATAGCACGGATGATGACATTGCTTTCCTGGTATATGAGGAAAGGAGCGGGGCGGCTTTCAGAAGCGCTGGTAATTGATTCCCAAAATTGTAGAAGGTAATCAAGGTCCCATTGTAGCTCTTCTGTTGAACGACCTACGCCAGCAGTACGAACGATAACACCCATGTTGCGTGGCGTTTCAAGGCCGGACATGGCTTCTTTAAGTTGTGAGCGGTCGTCGCCTTCGATGCGGCGAGAAATGCCGCCAGCACGTGCGTTATTAGGCATAAGAACCAAGTAACGACCGGCAAGGCTGATAAAGGTCGTCAGTGCGGCGCCTTTGTTGCCACGCTCTTCTTTATCAACCTGAACTATAACTTCCTGACCTTCTCTTAAGGCTTGCTTGATATTGACCCGGCCTTTACCGGCAGCGGGGTCAAAATATTCTTTAGAGATTTCTTTTAAAGGGAGGAAACCGTGGCGCTCAGCACCAAAATCAACAAATGCAGCTTCAAGGCTGGGCTCGATACGAGTGATCTTACCTTTATAAATGTTTGCTTTTTTCTGTTCGCGAGAACTCGCTTCGATATCAAGATCGTAGAGTTTTTGGCCGTCTACAAGGGCAACACGTAACTCTTCACTTTGAGTTGCGTTTATAAGCATTCTTTTCATGAATGAAATCCAGTTTTGTGCTGGAAATCGCAGGAAGACAGCTTGGTTTAAAGTAAAATTACTCAGCTATAAATCAAGTTAGCGAGCTAACAAATTCCAATACATAGCAGCAACACCCAGTACCCGTGACAAATTCGCGGTGGGGAAGTGGCCACATATGGCGTTTGTTGGTTTTACTTCTATTTCCTAACTATTGTCTGGTCTTATTGCTTCCTTCAAATGATCTGGGCATATGTATTTATGCTCGCTCAAGTCCGGTGCTGCCTTTCAACGCTAAGAAGTAAGTGATAGTGCGTACTAACATTAATGGTCTGCGTTCAATCGCAAGACTTTGTTGTCTGCATCACTTACGGGCTATAAATTCTGTTTTCCTAATGCGATTCCACGCTTTAGTTTTATTTCCAGAGCTTAAATTGCTCTGGAATCCTAATTAATTTACGACATGACAGAGCTTTCTATACCGTGTCGTGTTGTCTGTACTTTCTACTTTTCACTCTGTTGGTGGAAAGGCTCGCTTTATGTATTCTTTTTCATTGCGTGCGTACAAAACTTTCAACGCCTATTTAGCTTGTGTCGCAAGCAAATAGCTGTCGGTTTTCTGTCTATATAATCTGTCGTCTTACTGCTCCGTGGGCTTTTAGCTATATAGTTGACTGAACTCAGCTGAATCTATATAGGGGAATGCGCCTTTCAATGTAACTTTTTTACGGGACCAGTGTGTTGAAGGTGGGCTGATGACAGTGGAAAAAACGGATGAACCAAGTTTGTATTCCTGAGATTTCTTGTCACTCACTCTATATTGTCTGTTACTGCTAATCGATCACAGCGAGCGGGCTCCTTACAACAACGCAGAAATATAGCAGTAATTACTTGTCGCAGCAAATATATCAAGTAATATGACTGATTTTTAAGGCGCATCCAAAGTTCAGGGTGATCTAAGTAGAGAATAGAATGAGTGAAAAACAAGCCGCTGAAGGTGGTGAAAAGCGCAAAACAAATGACAGGCCAGCTGTCCGCATCGTAACAGTAACGGCAAAGAATGAAGGGCAGCGAGTCGATAACTTTTTGCTTTCTCAGCTTAAGGGTGTGCCAAAGTCTAAAATATATAAAGTCATTCGAAAGGGTGAGGTGCGGATTAATAAGGGGCGCTGCAAGCCTGAAACCAAATTGGCGATTGATGACCTTGTTAGAATTCCACCGATTGTTGTTGCAAGTAGCTCTAAAGGCGCTATTAGGGTGAGTGACAATCTTCTTGAGTTTATTGCCTCAGCTATTATTTATGAAGATAAGCAGCTGCTAGTAATCAACAAGCCTTCCGGTTTAGCTGTGCATGGCGGAAGTGGCGTTAATTACGGCTTAATTGAGGCGCTACGCAAGCGTTACCCGGAAACCCAGTTTCTTGAGTTGGTGCACCGCTTGGATAGGGATACATCGGGTTGTATCTTGGTTGCTAAGTCGCGGCCTGCCTTGCGAGACTTGCATGCGCAGTTTCGTAATGATGAGGTTAACAAGATTTACCATATGGCCGTTTTCGGTAAGTGGCCAAAGCATAAAAAGCGCGTTGACGCGCCCCTTAAGAAGAATGAATTAAAATCTGGTGAACGCATTGTTGTTGTACACCAGGACGGGAAGCCAAGTCAGACCTTGTTCAAGATCTTATCTAGTGCTGAGAATTTTACCTTAGTCGAAGCTAAGCCGGTGACCGGGCGAACTCATCAGATTCGTGTTCATGCCGCATTTTCCGGGCATGCAATTGTGGGGGATGATAAGTATATCCCGCGCGATTTGGTGCAGTTTAGAGGAATGGAAAAAGCTCGATTGATGCTGCATGCAAAAGAGATTCACTTTACCTTGCCTGGCGGTAGGGCGATGAGTTTTGAGGCGCCCTACGACGAAGTATATGAAGCTAATTTGAAAAAGATGGGCTTGGTGTAGTGTTATGAAGTACCCTGTATATATATTTGATTGGGACGGGACTTTAGTCGACTCTGAGCAGCATATTGTTGCGAGTCTTGAGTATGCCGCTAATAAGCTCTCCTTGCCCGATCTCGGGCATGATGCCTATAAGAATATTATTGGTTTAGGGATGGTGGAGGCTTTGCAAAGCTTGTATCCAAGCCTGTCGGATAAGGATGTTGAAAATATGCGGCAATCTTATGCGGAGTTCTTTTTTCGCCGTGAGATGACGCAGGAAAATCTGTTTGACGGCGTTATTGAGACGCTTGAGGCGCTTAAGGCGGGTGGTCTTAGTTTGGCAGTTGCTACAGGTAAGAGTCGAAATGGCTTGAATCTCGCGTTAAAGGCGACCGGGCTTGGGCACTATTTTGATATTGAGCGCTGTGCGGACGAAACACGCTCAAAACCTCACCCAATGATGCTGGAAGAGATTTGTTCATACTATGGTGTGCCTGCGAAAGAGTGCGTGATGGTTGGCGACACGGAGTATGACTTGAAGATGGCTTCAAATTTCGGGATGGATGCAATCGGTGTGAGTTATGGGGTTCATGAAGTGAGTCGCTTGTCCGTACATGAGCCAAAAGCAATAATTGATCATTTTTCAGAGCTGATAAAGCTGAATGTAAGTTAGAGGGTAGTAAATTTTGGATTCAGAGAATAATACTAAAGAGTGGAAGTTGATTGAAAAGACTGTTTCTCAGTTAGGTGTTGAGCAGCGTAAGGCTCGTCGCTGGGGTGTGTTTTTTAAGCTGCTAACATTTGCTTATCTTTTTGTCTTATTGTTTATGATGAGCGAGGGTTTATCGCCGGATAAGATAAGTGATACTGAACAATATACCGCATTGGTTAATCTGGAAGGTGTGATTGCTTCAGGCGAAGAGGCGAATGCAGACTTTTTGGTGACGGGTTTGAGAGCAGCTTTTGAAGCTGAGGGAACTCAAGCTGTTGTCTTGCGCATTAATAGTCCTGGTGGCAGCCCGGTTCAATCAGGGTATGTTTATGATGAAATTAAACGACTTCGTGGCTTATACCCTGAAACGCCACTCTATGCAGTGATCAGCGATATTGGTGCTTCAGGTGCATATTACATTGCTGCGGCTGCGGATAAGATTTACGCTGATAAGGCAAGTTTGGTTGGTTCTATCGGTGTAGTGGCTTCAGGTTTTGGTTTTGTTGATACGATGAAGAAGCTTGGCGTCGAAAGACGTTTATATACAGCGGGAGCTCATAAGGGCTTTCTAGATCCTTTTAGCGATGAAAAGGGTGATGAGGTTGAGTTTTGGGAGTCGGTGCTGAATACCACGCATCAGCAGTTTATTGCTAAAGTGAAAGAAGGGCGTGGAGAGCGGTTGAAGGTTGATGAAGAGATCTTTAGTGGTCTGATCTGGAGTGGTGAGCAGGCCTTGGAAAAAGGTTTGGTTGATGGTTTGGGTAGTGCAGGTTATGTTGCAAGAGAAGTGGTTGGAGCTGAGGAAATTATTGATTTTACGCCGCAGCCAGACCCCTTTGAGCGCTTCACGAAAACGCTGGGTATTGCGGCAGGGAGTGCTGTAGGTAAACTTTTAACGACTAGCCCACTGACTATTCAGTAGTATGGTTTAGAATGACTAAAGGCGAGCATTAGCTCGCCTTTTTTTGTGCCTGGGAAATTCTAGCTATTCCAGAATAGTGTATTTCTTTCAGGTCGGGAAAGCTAAGTCGCTGGTCTATAACAGTATTGCTGCGTATAAATGAAGCTGAGTAGAGTTATGTACGTGGTTATCCCGGTGCCATTTTGATTTGGTCGTTGTAGGTTTGTAGCTAAATTGCAGGCATAAAAAAAGCGATCCGAAGATCGCTTTTTTGAAGGCTAGCTAAAGATTACTTAGCTGCTTTCTTTGCACGCTCTTCTTCCATTACTTTTTCAGCAACAGAGTTAGGGCATTGTGCGTAGTGATCAAATTCCATAGAGAACTGACCACGACCAGAGGTCATTGTACGTAGTGAGCCGATGTAACCAAACATTTCTGAAAGTGGTACATTTGCTTTGATGCGCACGCCAGAAGCGCCTGCATCCTGACCTTCGATCATGCCACGACGACGGTTCAAATCACCAATTACGTCACCAACGTGATCTTCAGGCGTAAATACGTCAACCTTCATGATTGGCTCAAGAAGCTTAGGTTGTGCCTTTGGAATTGACTGACGGAAAGCGCCTTTTGCAGCAATTTCAAATGCAACAGCAGAGGAGTCAACCGCGTGGAAACCACCGTCGAACAGCTCAACCTCAACATCTAGTACTGGGAAGCCAGCAAGAACACCGGTCTCCATCATGCTTTGGAAGCCTTTCTCGATAGCTGGGAAGAATTCCTTAGGTACGTTACCACCTACAACTGTAGATGAGAATGTGAAACCAGAATTCTGCTCACCTGGCTTGATACGGTAATCGATCTTACCGAACTGACCAGAACCACCAGACTGCTTCTTGTGCGTATATGAATCTTCAACTTCAGCCGTGATTGTTTCACGGTATGCAACCTGAGGTTCACCAACTTCTAGCTCAACGCCATAAGTACGGTTCAGGATGTCTACTTTGATGTCTAGGTGAAGCTCACCCATTCCGCGTAGAATTGTTTCACCTGAGTCTTCGTCAGTGTGAACCTGGAATGTTGGATCTTCTGCAACCATCTTACCGATCGCGATACCCATTTTCTCAGAACCGCCTTTGTCTTTAGGCTTAACAGCAATCGAGATTACTGGCTCAGGGAAGACCATCGCTTCAAGTGTACATTCGTGCTTGGGATCACAAAGTGTGTGACCTGTTTGAACGTTTTTCATGCCGACGATTGCAAGGATGTCACCAGCTTGAGCTGAATCTAGCTCGTTACGATCTTCAGCTTCCATCTCACACATACGGCCGATACGCTCAGTCTTACCTGTGAAGGAGTTAAGTACTGTGTCGCCTTTGTTCAGCTTACCTGAATAAACTCGGATAAAGGTAAGTGCGCCGAAACGGTCATCCATGATCTTAAATGCAAGTGCGCGGAATGGCTCGTCAACAGCAACTGTAGCAACTTCGCCAGTTGGCTCGCCCACTTCATCAGTCAATGGCTGAGGAATAACTTCTGTGGGTGAAGGCAAGTAGTCAACAACAGCATCAAGAATTAACTGGATACCTTTGTTCTTAAATGCAGAGCCACAGTAAGTAGGGAAGAATGTCAGGTCATTAGTACCTTTACGAATACAGGCTTTGATCTGTTCCGTAGTTGGCATTTCGCCTTCCATGTACGCCATCATGATGTCGTCATCAACCTCAACAGCTGTTTCAATCAACTGCTCGTGATACATGTCTACATCGTCAACCATATCGGCTGGAACGTCTTCTACTTTGAAGTTTTCAGGTAGGCCTGTGTCATCCCAAACATAAGCTTTCTTAGAAAGAATATCGACAACACCAACAAAGTCATCTTCGGTTCCGATTGGAAGAGTCATAACTAGCGGCTTAGCGCCTAGTACGTTCTCTACCTGGTCAACAACTTTCAAGAAGTCAGCACCTAGACGGTCAAGCTTGTTTACGAAGATGATACGAGCAACGCCAGACTCATCTGCATAACGCCAGTTTGTTTCTGATTGAGGTTCAACACCACCAGAACCACAGAATACACCGATACCACCATCAAGAACTTTCAAAGAACGATATACTTCTACTGTGAAGTCAACGTGTCCAGGAGTATCTATGATGTTCATGCGGTGATCATCCCAGAAGGTTGTGATCGCTGCAGACTGGATAGTAATACCACGCTCAGCTTCCTGCTCCATAAAGTCAGTTGTAGATTCACCATCGTGAACCTCACCAGTCTTATGGATCTTACCAGTTAGCTTTAGAATACGTTCTGTAGTGGTTGTTTTACCAGCATCAACGTGAGCGAAGATGCCTATATTTCTGTATTTGGATAGATCTGTCATTATTCTACTCAATAAGTTCAGGGCGGAAAAAAATTTGCGGTAGTATACAGGATTTTTTTCGAAAGTTTGAAAAAAAACGTAACATTTTATGCCTGGGCAAAAAATAGTCGTATTTAATTTATTTAGGCAGCTATTTTTTCTGCCATGGGCTGTTACATAAGTCGATATAAAGCGCTTCAACTTTGCTACGAGCCCAAGGGGTTTTTCTTAGGAATTTTAAGCTGGACTTAATGCTCGGGTCGTATTGAAAGCAACGAACAGGAATTCTATTGCCTAGTTCTTCCCAGCCGAAATGAGATTCAAGCTTTATAAGAATCTTTTCTAAAGTCATTCCATGAAGAGGGTCGTGGGACTGGTCATGCACCTTGTGTGTCTCGCTATATTATTCGCCGGTTTTAATCAGGTAGATACCATCACTCTCTATACGGATCTGCCGTTGTTTATAAAGTGTGCCTATTGCGGTCTTGAATGCTTTTTTACTGATTGAAAATGCATCGTATATTTCCTCTGGCTTACTCTTGTCAGAAAGAGGCAGGTAGCCTTCACTTTTTTCTAACCTGTCGAGCACTCTCTCGGCTAAATTTTCTATTTTCTTAAATCCGGGAGCATGAAGCGACAGGTCTACTTTACCGTCATTTCTAACTTGCTTGATAAAGCCTTTAACTTTTTGGCCAATCTTGAGGGGGCGGACGACATCACTAAAAAATAAAAGGCCCCAATATTGGTTGTCAATAACGGCACTGTAGCCTAAGTCCGTTGTAGCAGAGATTGCTAAGTCTACTTTTTGGCCTTGTTTATAATCGTTAGGGAGGCGACCAATATACTTGTTGAGTTTTGTTGACGCGGCAATGCGGTGAGTTTCTTCATCAGTGTATATGTATACAAGGTAAGACTTTCCAACTTCCATTGTCATATGTTGTTGGTTATAAGGTACCAGCAAATCCTTTGGTAGCCCCCAGTCTAAAAAAGCGCCGATATTATTTACATCCGTTACTTCTAAAAACGCGACTTCGCCCACTTGCGCCCGTGGTGTTTGGGTCGTGGCGATAAAGCGATCTTTGGAGTCAAGGTAGACGAAAACATTAAGCGGATCACCAACTTCACAATCTTCAGGCACATAGCGTTTTGGCAGAAGTATTTCACCAAGCCAGCCGCCTTGTAGGTAGGCGCCCTGAGGCTCGAATTTGATAACTTCTAATAAATTATTGCGACCGATTTTTGCCAAAGTATACGTACCTGTTCAGACAGATTTGAGGGAGTAATTTTCGCAGAGTGTACATCTCTTTTACGTCAATCACTAGGTATATTCCTAAAACTATATTAGTATTGTCTAATATAGTTAAGGTTTAATTGATGATGTGAGCTAAAAGAGGAAGGTTAAGTGAACAATAACGAGCCCTTGGTAATCGATTACTTTAGTGATGTTCTGTGTATCTGGGCGTGGATTGCCCAAAGACGAATTGAGGAAATGAAAGAAGAGTGGGGGGAGCAGGTTTTGCTGCGCCGACACTATATTAACCTCTTCGGCGATACGAAAACGCGAATGGCAAAACAATGGGGGGAGCGCGGTGGCTACGAAGGCTTCGGTCGTCATGTGCAAGATGCTGCGGCTCCTTATGATAATGCGCCGGTTAACCCGGAAATCTGGAAGACTGTGCGGCCAAAATCCTCTTTGAATGCGCACTTAGTCCTCAAGGCTTGTGAGCTAGCGTATAGCCCTCAGCGCTCTGCTGATTTAATGCTGTTAGTGCAAAAAAGTTTTTTTGTCGATAATCTGGATGTGGGCTTGCTTGATAATGTGCTCTTGCTGGCTAAGCAAAGTGGTATGGATAGCGATGCATTAAAAACCTTGATTGATGAAGGTGATGCGGCAGCACTATTGATGAGCGACTATCAGAAAGCAGCAGAACTGAATATTAAAGGCAGTCCTTCATGGATTATGAATAATGGTCGACAAGAACTCTTTGGAAACGTTGGTTACCGAATATTACGAGCCAATATTAAAGAGGTCTTGTCGAAACCGGGCTATGAAGCGAGCTGGTGCTAGTCTACGTCGGTGCCGGCTTCACCTTCTCCGATCACTTCTTTTTCTTTTAGGGCTGCTTCGTACCAATGCTTCATTGAAGGTAGGGTAAGCAAGCGGTCGATATAAGCTCTGCTGGTATCCGATACTTCAATTTGATAAGTCGCAAAACGGGAAGCAACCGGAGCAAACATGCAGTCGGCAATGGAGAACTCTCCAAACAACCAATCGCCATCATGGCGGTTGAGCGCATCTTGCCACATGCCGTCGATGCGTTGAATATCCTTAATGCAGTCCTCATGGAGGTTGACTTTACGAGTAGCCCGGCAGTTCATAGGCAGGGCGCTTCTTAAGGCTGGAAAACCTGAGTGCATTTCAGCGCAGTAGGCTCGGGCAGTGGCTCTGTCACTTGGGTCTTCAGGCCAGCCTTTACCTTTAAGATATTGCTCGGAAACATACTCACAAATTGCCAATGAGTCCCAGACTGTAAGGTCCTTACCTTCCTTGTCATCAATCAGTACAGGAACTTTGAAGGTGGGGGAGTAATCCGCGAGGCGCTGATGGGTATTTTCTTCAAAAAGGAATACTTTAATTTCGTCGAACGGGATGTCAAAGTGAGTCAGTAATAGCCAGGGCCGAAGTGACCATGATGAATAATTCTGATTACCAATAACTAGTTCCATATCTGTCTTCCTATTTTTAGTGTTTATCCGCCTGAACGTTTTACTTTGTAGCCTTGCTCAGTAAGAATCTTCAATAGCAGTTCACGGTGATCGCCTTGGATTTCGATATTTCCATCCTTCACTGCACCACCGACACCACATTTCTTTTTGAGCTCTTTGGCGAGACCTTTTAGCTCGTTGTTTTTTAGCAGTATTCCACTTAAGACGGTCACACCTTTGCCTTTTCGGCCTTTCGTGTCGAGGCTTACACGTACGATGCCGTCTCCCTCTGGAGTTTGGTCTGCAGAGCAAGTGCATTCGTCAATGGCTTGTTCACACTCTGGACAAGTTCGCCCTGTTTCGGTGGAGTAGACAAGTCGATTGTTTCTAGGCATTGCTTTTGCTCTCTTTGAGTTCCATATGTGAAGAATGTTTTAAATTACTTTTATTGAGGTGGCGCACCCAATACAGTGCACCCGTGCCAACTATTATATTAGCAAGGCTTGTGGCCAGATATATACCCGCGAGATCAAAAAAATTACCAAGCGCTAATGCCAAGGGAATAAAAATTACGATTAAGCGTAGAAGTGACATGACCAAAGAGGGCATTGGTCTGCCGATACCGTTAGCTGCTGACGAGCTCAGCATAATGATGCCAAGAAATAGATAGCTGATAGGCACTAAGTATAAGTAGAGGGTGGAGGACTCAATAACTGATTCGTCTGCCGAAAACAACCCGGTTAGAGGCTTGGCAAATAGCCATAAACAAACGCTTGCCCCCAGTCCCCAAAGTGCAACGAACTTGAAGCTCATCTTAAGTGCTTCGAAAACCCGGTCATGTTTTTCTGCGCCCCAATTTTGGCCAACAAAAGGGCCCATAATGGAGGTTAGCCCCATAATTACGACAAGAAAGATTGCTTCAATACGTGACGCAACACCAAAACCGGCAACAGACTCGGGGCTGAATCGGGCTACAAGCCAGGTTGTTATCGCGATTGAAAGTGGTGCAATTAGATTTGTTCCTACAGCGGGAACAGCTATTTTGAGGATTGCCTGCCAGCTTTGTAATACCCGGCCATAGCAGCTCTTAAGGCTCAAGAAGTCGAACTTCTTTATCAATACATACAAACCAATTACCAGGGCAATCGAATACGCACAAACGGTTGATATGGCAGCGCCAGCTAGCCCAAGTTTAGGGAAACCAAGCAAGCCGAAAATTAGAATGGGGTCTAATATCATATTCACTATTGCAACGCTTATCATAACCATGCTGGGTAGTTTTGTATTGCCGGCAGCGCGAATAGCCGAATTACCGACCATCGGTATAACCACTACAAAGCTGGCTAGAAACCAAATATCCATAAACTCATGTATGAGCTCAAACAAGTCCTGCGGTGCGCCAAGTAGGGTGAAGATCGGATCCATAAAATGGTAGCCAAGTACGGCAAAGCAGATGGCTACGATCAGGGCGATTAATATCGCTTGTGTGCAGTATGCTTGCACTAAGGTATGTTGTTGAGCCCCAATTGCACGAGCGATAACGGAAGAAGTTCCAATGCCAATGCCAAATGCCAGACTTAATAGGATAGAGATAATTGGAATGGTAAAACTCATTGCGGTGAGTTCGCGAGTGCCGAGTTGTCCGACATAATAGGTGTCTACAATGTTCATCGACATGATGGCCAAGATGCCGCCAATCATAGGAACCGTCATTTTGTAGAGCTGCTGGCTGATATTGCCTTCGGTAAGGTTGCGTTTTCTCAAAATATTAACGAATAGTTATACTTCAGTGTCGTAGGCTAGAGGATGAATAGAATCTTTAGGGGACTATATCACGAACTTCGATGAAAAGAGTGCTTAAAGGGAGGGGAGATCAGGGCGCGTCTTTTTGCTGTTCATTGGGTTTGCCCTCAGCTGGCGTTTCATCGGAGTTTTGTTTTGCATCACTATCATCGCTTGGTGCTTGCGTTTTGTGCTTATGTACCTGGCTCATTTTGGATCTGAGCACTTCCATCTGTTCCTCTTGAGTCTCAATCATTTCTTGTAAAGCATCTTCCTGCTCAGCGATAAAGTGAAGAGACATATTGAATGCTTGTTTAGTAAACTCAAGAACGCGTTCGTAGCCTTCATCCGATAGCTGTCTCGCTTGGTCTTGAGAACGGTAAATATTGATGAACTGTCGCTCTCTTTCATAATGAAGAGGAAGGCGTCCGGCACCCCAGTCATTCAAGATTTTCCATGTGTCTGGTGCGTAGGTTCTACTGTATTTGAGAATGAAAGGAATAGGGTCGTTTCTGGCAAGAAGGGCGGCCAGGCGGAGTATTAGTTCGAAAGAGAGAGTGGCTGTGCCATTCTCTACAGCTTCGATAACGGACTTATCTTTCAGGTTTACAGCTTCGCTAAGCTCACTAACTGTCAGGCCGGCAACCTCGCGAAGGTCTTTAAGGGACTGACCGGCAGATACCATAAGTTTTAATTGGTCCTGCGACTGAATGATGGCCTTGCCGACTTTATAGGACGTGCCGCCAGTTTTCTTAGCGAACTTGAAGGCGCTCGTGGTTGCACCTGAAACACGCCCTAAAAAGTTACTGATAGACTCTTCAGACACCCAAGGTTCAGTTTTTTCACTCTTGGAGCGAGAGTTTGCAGACTTTTTTTCATCTGACTTGGGCTTTTCAGAGTTTTTCTCGCTCATATGTCGTGCCACGCTATATCAGTGTCGAGTGTTACCGAATCAAGCTCTATTGCTAAAGAGCATTGGCTAAGGCATTCGCGCTAACTTGCTGTAAAGAAATAAAGTCTAATAAGACTTCAGCACTTTCCTCAACGATAAAGTCTGGTTCTTGTGCTTTGTCTGTTTCAATAGGCTTTTCATCTTCGCTGTCACGCCAGGCCTGAAGAGATTCAAATTCTGGCTTTTGTTCAAGTCGGCGGCGCTTGTTAAGTAAGTCCAAGCGTGCCTTGTCGAAGGCTTCGTCTTCGGTTTTTCGTTTTTGTTCGTTAATCGTTACTTTTTCTATACCGCGCTGAGATTCTAGTAATTCTATTTCTTCTAACAAAAGTACGTATTCAGGATGTTGTGTAATACGTGTGATATGGCTCTCGGCTAGTTTTTGGCTAAGCGGGCTCAAGGCGCCCACCTTGCTAAATTTGGCTGAAGCAATGGAGTCCCACTCAAGTGCGTGATCCAGGGCATCTTCACCTACTTTCGAAGTATCAATGGTGTCAGGTAAAATAATATCCGGGACAACGCCTTTGTGCTGGGTGCTAGCGCCAGAGATTCTATAAAACTTGGCTTGTGTTATTTTTAACTGGCCATGGTTAAGTGGGCGAACTGCTTGTACAGTCCCTTTGCCGAATGTTGGTGTACCCATTACGATACCGCGACCATAATCCTGAATTGCGCCAGCAAAGATTTCAGAGGCAGAGGCGCTTAGTCTATCTACCAAGACAATGAGCGGACCGTCGTACATCAGTTTAGGATCGGGATCATCCAATACCTCAATGCGGTGATTGGCTCCTCTGATTTGCACGGTAGGGCCTTCATGTATAAATAGTCCGGTTAGTTGATTAGCCTCATCGAGAGAGCCGCCACCGTTCCCGCGTAAATCAATCACAAGTCCGTCTAAAGCTTGTTCTGCCTGCATTTCTTTTAGTAATTTGAGCGTGTCTCGTGTCGTGCTCTTATAGTTTGGGTCACCTTCTTGCATGGCTTTGAAGTCAGCGTAGAAAGTTGGGATATCAATAACGCCAATTCGATGATTTTTTCCGTCGCGCTCTATATCAAGTACTGAACTGGCAGCCGCTTGTTCCTCGAGCTTAACTTTGTCGCGAACGATTTTAATTTCTATTGTGTCAGTATCTAGTTTGGCAGTATGCGGTATGACTTTGAGTCTGACTTTAGAATGCTTGGGGCCTCTAATGAGCTCAACGACTTCATCAAGTCGCCAGCCAATTACCTCAACCATATCGCCTTTCTCTCCTTGGGCAACACCAACAATACGGTCAGCAGAGTGAAGTTTGCCTTGTTTCTGTGCTGGCCCGCCAGCAACTAGACGGACCACTTTAGTAAATTCATTATCTGCTTGTAGTACGGCGCCGATACCTTCTAAGGATAAGCTCATATTAATGTTGAAATTTTCTGAAGAGCGTGGTGAAAAATAGGTGGTATGAGGATCGTATAGGGTAGTGAAGGCATTCATGTAGGCAGAAAATGCATCTTCACTTCTTACTTGTAGAGTTCGCTTTAGCTGGTTTTGATAACGCTTTAGTAAGGACTCTTTAATTTCTTCGTTGGTTTTACCGTCTAGTTTTTGAGACAGGGCCGTATTTTTAGTTCGCTTGCGCCAGATATTATCCAGCTCTGTTTCACTTGTTGCCCAGTCTACTTCTGAACGGTCAGTTAAAATATATTCGTCTTTAGTAAAGTCTAAGGTGTTCAGCTTGGTATTGAGAAATTCAATTTGTTTATTGAGGCGAGTGATTACTCGCGTCTGGTAGCGGTTATAAATTCTGAATGCAGGGTCTAACTGACCAGTTTTTAAGGCACTATCTAAGCGAAAGCGGTAAATCTCGAACTCTGTAATATCTTCGCTAAGAAAATAAATTCGAGAGGGATCGAGTGAATCAAGGTAGTTTTCGTAAACCTTCTCAGAAAGTGTTTTATCGATGTGCTGCTTGCGGTAATGATTTAGCGATAATGAGCGAGCAACATACAGGCTTGCTTCTTGTTGGGCTCTTGTTGGAGCGAGTTCTTCAGTAAATTCTGCTTTGCTTTCTTTAGCGTAAACAGAAAGGGAAAGCGAGCTGATTAGAACGCTAAGTAGAAGGGTGTAAATATTTCGCTTCGTTATCATCATAAGAATAATTTTGCCAATAAATGAGCATATAAAATATACGGTTACTTCCGATTGTATGTGATCAGCGCAGGCCTAGCCAGCCAAGATGCGATTAATTATTGTTAATTGGGTTGTGATTGGGTAACTAAATGAAAACAGGCTTTCTACCGCTTTTTGATCGCCATTTTGAAACTGGCTCTGTTGTTAATTGTTTTAGATGCTAGACTCTATCTTTAGATGCTTTAATGGCTGGGACGATCTACATGAGTGTAAATCGATCTAAACATAAAAATTGTTGCTGATAGTACGAGGTATATTAATGTCACTTCTTGATAATATTCAGAATTACTACGAATCCTTGGTAATTGAAACACTGGCTAAAGAGGTAGAAGGGCAGGATTTTGATGAGGATGTTCTCACCGATGTGCTTTGTATAGCCTTAAACCATTTGCCACCACGATACATTCGCCATGAAGTGGATATGTTTTTCTACACCTCACCCACTGAAAGTCATGAGGTTGAAGACAAGGCACGCAAAGCGGTAATCGACGCTTTGGAATATGTGAAGAAAAGTGATCGATACGAAAAGTAGCCGTTTAGAATAAACGTTACAATCTCATCGTGATGAAGCCAGCTTTCTATATTAGTTAGCTGGTTTTTTAATTTATGGCTTGAGACAAGTTCTTGGTTTGTCACTTTACTGCTCTCTGTTATGATAGCGCGTCCTTAAAACGCTTCGGTACTACTTGTCCTTATGAGCCTTAAAAAAACCTACAAAGTTATTTTTTATAATAATGAAGATATCTACGAGATTTACGCTTCTCATGTATATCCCTCGGAACTATACGGCTTCATTGAGGTGGAGCAGCTTCTTTTTGGTGAAAAGAGTCAATTGCTTGTAGATCCTAGTGAGGAGCGTTTGAAGAACGAGTTTACTGGTGTTAAACGAACTTATATTCCAATGAATGCGATCGTCAGAATTGATGAGGTTGAGCAAGAAGGCACGCCCAAGATCTCTGGAAGCCGCAGTTCTGTTGCCAGTTTTCCTTCGGGTGGGCGACCAGACAAGTCGTAGATCCTTCTGCCCGCGTTACTTATTATCAGAATAAAAAGCCAGGAGAATGACCATGTTATTTATTAGTCCATTATATGCTTCATTGTTAGTGATCCTTATCGTGTTTCTAGCTTATCGGGTGACAACCTTTCGTAGAGATGAGGGAATATCCATTGGTGATGATACTGGCTCAAAAGCAATGAAGAGCGCTGTGCGAGCGCATGCTAATGCAGTAGAGAATATACCTGTAGGGATTGCTTTACTGCTAATGCTCGAGTTAAACCACTTAACACCCTGGCTTATACATGTGTTCGGACTGACGCTACTATTGTCTCGTATTGCACATGCTTATGGCTTATCGAAGAAGAATGGTCCGACTAAAGGTCGTTTTTACGGTACTTTGTTTACATGGTTGTGCTTGCTGGCAATGGCCGTTGTTAATATTCTAATTTTAGTCACTCGATAAGACATGACACCAGAACGTTACCAAAAACTAAAGCGCACGTTAGACCTCAGACAGCCAGATTTAACGCTACTGACAGAACAGATTCATAAGCCGAGAAACATTGCTGCACTGGTTCGAACCAGCGATGCGGTCGGTATCCAAGAACTAAATATGGTATGGCCCTGGGATAAGCATCGCCCTTATAGTGGTACGGCAATGGGCAGTGATCGTTGGGTGGATATTGTTCGACATGAGTCAATGCCAGAGGCGATTGATACCCTGCATGAAAAGGACTATAAGGTTTATGCTGCGCATCTGTCTGATAGCGCAATTGATTATAGGGATGTTGACTATACTAAGCCTTGCGCGATTCTATTAGGTAATGAAAAGAAGGGCGTCAGTGATATCGCAGCGGCCAAGGTGGATCAGCATATTGTGATTCCGATGCTTGGTATGGTGGAGTCATTTAACGTATCGGTTGCCGCAGCCATTATTCTCGCTGAAGCGCAAAGGCAGCGGTCCTTGGCTGGGTCTTATGATCAGGTTCGTTTAGATGGTAAAACCTATCAGGAAACTTTCTTTCGCTGGGCGCACCCTAAAGTCGCTAGCTATTGCCACCAGAACAAACTTCCATATCCCGAAGTTAGTGAAGAGGACGGTGAGATAATAAACCCCTCACAATGGTATGCGAGTATCAGAGCTAAGCGTGATTCTGCTTCAGAATAAACTTTGAGCGATAAAAGCTCACTAGAACAAGACTCTCTCCTATGTTGAAAGCTATCTTTAGCCTTGCTGGCCCATTGGTAATAGGGCAAATCTCATTTGCTTTAATGGGTTTGATCGATACGCTATTGATGGGGCGTTTAGGGGTTGATGTGCTTGCTGGTGGTGGTTTGGGCGCAGTTGTATATCAATTCTTTTACATCGTTGGTATTGGTGCTTTAGTCGCTACGGCTAATATGGTTGCTTTTGCTAAGGGCAGTGGTAATCAAAGTGAAATCCACCGTGCAGTCTTGTCTGGTAGCTTATTGGTGGTGATTCTTTTTGTCGTCTTTGCTTTTGGCTTGGTTAATATCTCGCCTGTCTTACTTTTCTTTGGCCAGCTGTCTGAGCTGGTTTTTTTTGCTCAATCATATTTAGATCTTGTTTTATGGGCATTGTTGCCAGCATTTGGTTTTATCTTGATGCGCAGTTTGGTTGTTGGCTTAGGTAATTCAAGGCTTATTCTTCCTATTAGCCTAATAGCAGCCGTTTCAAATTACCCGGTTAGTCTGGTGTTGATGGAAGGCTATTTGGGTTTTCCAAAAATGGGCCTGGAAGGCATAGCCTTAGGAACCTGTATTATTTCCTGGGCGATGTTTCTGGGATTGGTGTTTTTGAGTTATCGACGCGATGAATTTAAGGGATTTCCTTTTTGGAAGGGCTGGCAAAACTTTTCTCTTTCGCAATTTCTTGAAACGCTAAGGCTTGGATTACCTATCGCTTTGGCCCATGCAATGGAGGTGGGAATGTTTTCGGCTGCAGCAATCATGATTGGGTGGTTGGGGGCGACAGCTCTGGCTGCTCATCATGTTGCGCTTCAGGCAGCTACCTTAAGTTTTATGGTGCCACTGGGGATCTCCCAAGCGGTTTCAGTTAAGGTGGGGGAGTTATACGGGCAGAATGCTGTTGGGCAGGTTCCACAAGCTGTGGGTTCAGGTTTTGTACTGGCACTTGTAAGCGCTTGTTTTGCTGCAATAATATTTATCTTTGCACCTGAAACTTTGGTGCAGCTGTTTGTACAAAAGGAACAGCTTCTAGCGGAGAATTACCAGGAATTTGTTCAGTTAGTGGCTTCAATTCTTCTAGTTGCTGCAATCTTTCAGGTGGTTGACGCTTGGCAGGTGATTAGTATGGGCGCCCTTAGGGGCTTTAAGCTTGGAGCTTCGCCGACATTGGCAGCGATTATTAGCTATTGGTGTGTCGGTATGCCTATTTCTTACTTCTTGCTGGAGCCCTATGGTGCGGTAGGCGTGTGGGGAGGTATGGGAGTAGGGCTGGCAGTCAGTGCGCTCGTGCTTTCAGCTTTGCTGTTTCGCGAGGTGCGACGACATAAGTCTATGCAGTCGCACTAGTTTCTGTTTCGCTGACTATTGAGGCGTTCGGCAGGAGTATTCAATGCTCCAATGAGACCAGAGGTCAATTCCCATAGCCGAGGCGTTGTAGAATAATGCGTTATCCAGCAAGCCGACCACCACATCTACTGGTGTAACCTCAGTAGTAACCTGGTTCCAGTCAAGGCCGACACAAACCTGACTTGTTTCAAGGGCATTGCTTAATTCAGCGAACTGATAAATGCTGTGGTGATACCACCTGCGGTAGCGCTTGCCTGAGCTGGCATCCAAATCGTCTTCGGATACATCTGATGAGAAGTCAAATAGAGACGGTACGGGGTCAGGCACGACTTCGCCATTTTCAAAATGGATCACTGCGCAGCCTTGGCTCATCGCTATTGTCGTCGCTAGCAGGGTGGCACTTAGTAATTTATTTAGCTGTTTCATGAATCGTCATTCTCCAGTTCACACCAGACTTTCGCAGTTCTGGGGAGGTATAAGCCTAGAGATAAGGTGGCAAATAGCACATCTGTTGCCGAGTATTTGCTTTGCATTTGTTTTACGGGTTGTTGGCGACAAATTTTGGTGACGTCAATGTGATGCTCGCCGATAAAGCCCCATAAAAAGAAATGTTTGGATTCTTCATAATGAGGGCGGTATCTGAAGTCAGAGGGGCCGCTTTCGGTAATGGTGACCGCAGCGCAGCCTCCCAAGCTAATTGCAAGAAATAAGACAAAGAGGGTAGAAATTTTGCTCATTGCGCATCCATGTATCAAACAGTCTATTATTCTGGGGAATTATAGCGAGTTTTGCGAGACTTCAGGCGAACCAGTATGCAAAAAAATGAAGTACCTGCGATAAAAGTTATACGAGGCCTGCTAAGAGGCGCCCGTATAAGCTAATGAGGCCAACTGTATTACTTGCTTAACTTCTCTTGCTGCGCTTTGATTGCTGCTTGCTTTTCAAGTTTACGTCGAGCAATCGTCTCGCTGACATCGCCACCAATGTGTTTCTCATGGCGCAGCTTAGCGAGTTCTATTTGCTTCTGTCGTTCAGCGAAGCGGGCTTTTTGTGCTTCGGTGTGCATGTCGTGACACCTTGGGCAGCTAACGCCCTCAACATAAAGCTCGCTAGATTTATCTTCTTCTGTAATTGGAAGACGACATGCATTACATTGATCGTAACGACCTTTCTCCAGTTGGTGATTGACTGCTACGCGTTCATCAAAGACAAAGCATTCGCCTTCCCACATGGTCTCTTCAGCTGGAACTTCTTCTAAGTATTTAAGGATGCCGCCTTCAAGGTGATAAACGTCTTCAAAACCTTGTTCTTTCAGGTAAGCTGTCGATTTTTCACAACGAATACCGCCCGTACAAAACATCGCGACTTTTTTGTGCTTTGCCTTATCCAGGTTTTCTGCAACGTACTGAGGGAACTCTCTAAAGCTTTCGGTTCGAGGGTTCAAGGCATGTTGGAAGGTGCCAATTTCGACCTCATAATCATTTCGCGTATCGACTAGTAGAACTTCAGGGTCAGAGATGAGTGCGTTCCAGTCCTTTGGCTTTACATAGGTGCCAACTACTTCCTTAGGGTTTATGCCTTCAACGCCCATGGTGACGATTTCTTTTTTCAGTTTTACCTTGGTTCGGGCAAACGGAGCTTCTTGGGTGAAAGACTCCTTATAGCTAAGATCGCTCAAACGTGGGTCTGACTTTAACCACTCAAGAAGTTTGTCTATGCCCGCTCTAGAGCCAGCAACGGTGCCGTTGATGCCTTCTTCTGCAAGTAGTAGGGTGCCTCGTACGTCGATGCTCTTCATCAATTCAAGAAGAGGGGTTTGAATCTCTTTGTAATTTTCGAGTGTGACAAATTTATATAATGCGCAAACAACGTAAGTTTGCTCGTTTGGTGTGGTAGACATGTTATTTCCTATCAGCATGACCGGAACGTAAATCCGGCGCCTTGGTTTAGTGTTAAGAACTAGTTTTCTTGCTTGTCCTTAATGTGTTCAAGAATCTGTTTTTTCAGGCTCTTGGGGATTTCTGTAATAGTGAGCGTATTTGACTGCTCATCAAACAAGATTGTTTGCTGCATAAGGTCTGATGAAAAGGACAGGCTTAAACCATTGCCCTTGCCAGAGATTCTGACCAAATGCTTTAGCTTACGAGTGTCTGGGCGCAGGGTTTGGCTGGTGTCTAGTTGCGCTTCTTGTTCTGCGAATTGAGCAAAGCGGGTGGGTTCATTTTCATCAAGGAAGCCCGATAGCTCATTAATCGGCACTGCTTCACCTAGCTGCTGCTGTTCAACGCAAAAGTCATAGGCTTTTTGATGAAGCTGAGCAGCTTGCTTGGGTTCGGTTTCTTTGGTGTAGCCTGCTAATACTTCCATTAGCGTTTCAGTTTCTTTTGCGCTGTCGATAGAGCTCTTGAAACCGATTGACTGAGTGAATGCTTCACCTATTTTGGCTTTTGAGCGTGCGCGGACCAAGCAAAGGTATGGGTCAGTACTTTCGCTTTCTGAAAGCCAGTCATCAAGGTCGATGCGCAGGGCAAGATCCATTTTATTTGTGTTGAGGTAGTCCACGGTATCGAGATTAAGCCCAGAGTCTAGGAGTAGGCCGGAATTTGTTTCCAGCGCAAAGATATAGACTCGAGGGCCATCTGCACGTTCCTCATGAACCGTAAGGATAGTGGCTTCAAAGCTCTCGCTGGTTTTATCCACTAGGTCTTTGAGTTGATTCATGTAGAGAAGGCTTAGCTTCTCGAAGCTGATTTTTCCATCCAGTTGCTCTTTCAACCAGTTTTGATAGGGGGCACTACTATAGTCTTCATCAAATTGACCGTGGAATTTACCTGCTTTGAATTGAAAGACTTTTTTAAGTTGACTGAAGAGTCCTTCATGATCTGCAGTGACGTCAGGTGCCTGCTCACAGAGTTGAATTTCTGAAGGTTGATCTTCTTGCCAGCGAGTAATCTTATGAAAAACTAGCGAAGTAATAGCCATGGATTGAGTTCTCTCTGTGTCCAATGAAATAAGGGGCTACGAAGTAAATCGTAGCCCCTGTCTTTGGGTTAGGCTTACTGAGATGAGTATCTCAGTGAATCAAATTTAGCTAAGCCCTTTTACCTGTTCAGGAATATCTACGTCAGATGTTGCTGATAGTACGGTATCTGCAATATCTGAACTGCCTTCCAATGAGGTAATTGCAATTAAGCCTGCTTCTTTAGCTGCCTTAGCAATCAAGAGTTTATCTGCATCGTTGTCGGCCATGTGAGAGGTGATCAACAGGCAAGTTCGACCCTGATTGAACAGCTTACGCTCAGCGGCTTGAGCGAGTACATCACCCGCTTCACCTGAGCAAGCAATAATCGAGGCTACCTGGTGATCTAAACGCGCTGCACGCTCTGCTTCGCTAACAGGTTCCCACTGTGCGCTAGTATCTTCAGCGGCTTCAACGATCATGCCTGCGCCAACCGTTACGTTGGTTAGACGGTCGATAATAATGAAGGCGCCCGTTGCTTTGTTTTCACCATATGGGTCAAACGCAAGTGTCTGGTTTGCATGGATCGTACACAATGCAATACTGTTAAGCTCTAGTTCGCTGGCATCCTTTTTCTCAAGCGTATTAACGTCAATTAAATGCTCAATTGACTGAATTGACGCTGAAGCCTGCTTGGAACCAAGTTTAATATCAATAAGCTTGCCTGGCTGAATTTTGTCTTCAGACATCCAAACGATATGTGCTTTTACCGCAGAACTTACCGTTGGGTGATTGTCAGACTGAACAATCATATCGCCACGACTGATATCGATTTCATCATTCAAGGTAAGCGTAACCGCTTGACCTGCGAAACCTTCATCCAGTGAACCTTCAAAGGTCACGACTTCTTTTACGGTACTGCTTTTACCCGAAGGAAGTGCAGTAATTTTATCGCCAGGCTTAACGATACCCGAAGCAATCGTTCCACAGAAACCACGGAAGTTAAGGTTAGGGCGGTTAACGTATTGTACTGGTAGGCGGAAGTCTTCCAGATTCTTGTCTTTAGCTATTTCGACTGACTCAAGCATCTCCATTAGAGGCTTGCCTTTGTACCAAGGTGTCTTGTCGCTATTGCTGATTGTGTTAACACCTTTCAGTGCAGAAAGTGGTGCAAACTGGATATCGCCCAAATCTAACTGGTCAGAGAATGAAAGGTAATCGCTCTTGATTTCATTAAAGCGCTCTTCGCTGTAGTCAACCAGATCCATCTTATTGATGGCAACGATGACGTGCTTAATACCCAGTAAAGAAGCAATAAATGAGTGACGTTTGGTTTGCGTTAATACACCGTGACGTGCATCGATCAGGATGATTGCCAGGTCAGCAGTTGACGCACCAGTTGCCATGTTACGAGTATATTGCTCGTGTCCGGGAGTGTCGGCGATGATGAACTTGCGTTTAGCAGTTGAGAAATAACGATAAGCAACATCAATGGTGATGCCTTGCTCGCGCTCAGCCTGTAGGCCGTCAACTAATAGTGCAAGGTCGATTTCACCTTCGTTGGTGCCGGACTTAACGCTGTCTTTCTTAATTGCTTCAAGTTGATCTTCATAAATCATTTGAGAGTCATGAAGTAGTCGGCCAATAAGTGTGCTCTTGCCGTCGTCAACGCTACCACAAGTAAGAAGACGTAGTAGTTCTTTTTGTTCGTGTTGCTTCAGATATTCGTTAATATCTTCACTGATAAGATCTGACTGGTGTGACATGTAAACTATCTCTTTATTTGCTGCCTCGCGCTGGGTCTTAGCGTGAGGCAATAATCTTGGTTGCTATGTATCAGCTTTGTACGTATATGCTGGCCTAGAAATAACCTTCGCGCTTCTTCTGCTCCATTGAGCCTGCCTGGTCGTGATCAATGACGCGGCCTTGTCTTTCAGAGGAGGTGGTTAGTAGCATTTCCTGAATTATTTCGGGCAAGGTTGTCGCTTCAGACTCAACTGCACCCGTTAGCGGGTAGCAACCAAGCGTACGGAAGCGTACCGACTTCATCTCTACCTTTTCACCTTCTTCAATCGGCATACGTTCATCATCAACCATGATCATGACGCCGTCACGTTCAACAACAGGTCGCTTCGCTGAGAAATAAAGTGGAACGATATCGATGTTTTCCAGGTGGATGTACTGCCAGATATCAAGTTCTGTCCAGTTAGATAAAGGGAATACACGAATGCTTTCACCTTTATTAATCTTACCGTTATAAGTATTCCATAATTCAGGGCGCTGATTCTTTGGGTCCCAGCGGTGGTTTTCATCACGGAAAGAGTAAACACGTTCTTTAGCGCGAGACTTTTCTTCGTCACGTCGTGCGCCACCGAAGGCTGCGTCAAACTGATATTTGTCCAGTGCTTGTTTAAGACCTTGGGTTTTCATTACGTCGGTGTGCTTGGCACTACCGTGAGTAAAAGGTCCGATGCCTTGATCAACGCCTTCCTGGTTGATATGCACGATCAGATCGAAGCCATACTTTTTAACGGTCTCGTCACGAAACTTGATCATTTCCTGGAATTTCCAGGTAGTGTCAACATGCATTAGAGGGAAAGGTGGCTTACCTGGTGCAAAAGCTTTGCGAGCCAAGTGCAGCATAACAGCGGAATCTTTACCGACAGAATAGAGCATTACCGGATTATCAAATTCAGCGGCTACTTCTCGAATGATGTGGATGCTTTCAGCTTCCAATTGCTTTAAATGAGTCAAATTGTATTGCGACATATATGTAACTCTTACCAGAGGTCAATAAACGAAAAAATCGTGTTTAAGTGGATAGCTGCTATTTCTATAGGCTGCTACCTAACAAAAGGGTGCGGAATTATAACAGGCTTGTCGCTAAATAATAAGGGATGTGGTGCTTTAGTGAGTGGTGGTGGAGTGCGCTTATATTCTCACTTATGCTAAAAGATCAGATGTTTAGAATATAATGTTCTATTTAAGATGTCTCGATATCAGTAAGAAATACGGATGTCTTGTGTTTAGTTTATCGCTGTTTGGCGGCTCTTTTTGGGGTGCTACATTGCTAGTACTAGGAGCGGCAGTAGGAACACGCTATAATCGCGTTTTTGATAATTAAGCCAAGAGAAGAAGATGGACGTTAAAGCCTATATGGTCAAAGTGGGTGAGGCAGCTCGTCAAGCTGCTAGCCAGATGACTTCAGTCAGTACCGGATTAAAAAACAAAGCTCTATTAGCAACCGCTGATGCTTTGAATGCCAAGCGTGATATGTTGATTCAAGAGAATAAAAAGGATC
Organism: Oleiphilus sp. HI0043; assembly: GCF_001634935.1. Classification (NCBI taxonomy): domain Bacteria; kingdom Pseudomonadati; phylum Pseudomonadota; class Gammaproteobacteria; order Oceanospirillales; family Oleiphilaceae; genus Oleiphilus; species Oleiphilus sp. HI0043. The sequence goes on from NZ_LWEY01001212.1 coordinate 69,877, forward strand.
TTGAGGCTGGGCGTGAAAATGGTTTGGATGATGCGATGCTTGATCGTTTGGAGCTTACGCCAGCGCGTATAGATGGCATGATTGAAGGCTTGCAGCAAGTAGCAGGGCTTGATGATCCTGTTGGAATTATTAACGATCTCAAGTATATGCCTTCCGGTATTCAGGTTGGCAAGATGCGTGTGCCGCTTGGTGTGATTGGGATTATCTATGAGTCTAGACCAAATGTAACGGTTGAAGCGGCGAGCCTGTGTATTAAATCGGGTAATGCAACGATTCTTCGTGGCGGTTCAGAAGCTATTCATTCAAACAAGGCCATCGCGAGCTGTATCGCAATAGGTTTGTCTGAAGCTGGCTTGCCTGAAACGGCTGTTCAGGTGATTGAAACGACAGATCGCGCGGCAGTGGGTGAAATGATCACCATGCCAGAATATGTCGATGTGATCGTGCCTCGTGGCGGAAAAGGTCTGATCGAGAGAATCAGTCGAGACGCTAAGGTGACAGTAATTAAGCACTTGGACGGTATATGTCACGTGTTTATCGACCGTGATGCGGATATTGAAAAGGCGAAGGCAATTTCATTGAATGCAAAAACGCATCGTTATGGCACTTGCAATACGATGGAAACGCTTTTGGTTGATGCGCCTGTCGCTGAAGAGGTTCTGCCCCAGTTAGCAGTTTTATATGCAGAAAAAGAGGTTGAGCTACGTGGCTGTGAGCAAACTTGCACAATCTTGAATAATGCGGGTTTTGCTGCGAAGGATGCGACGCTGGAAGATTGGCAGACAGAATATCTTGCGCCGGTATTATCTATTAAGGTGGTAGAGGGTATGCAGGAAGCCATTGCGCACATCAATGAGTTCGGTTCGCACCATACTGACTCAATTGTTACCGAGAACTATACAAAAGGTCGTCAATTCCTAGCGAGTGTCGATTCCAGCTCGGTAATGATCAATGCCTCAACGCGATTTGCTGATGGCTTTGAATATGGTTTGGGTGCAGAAATCGGCATTTCAACCGATAAGATTCACGCGCGTGGGCCGGTTGGTCTGCATGGCTTAACTTCGGAAAAATTTGTGGTGCTGGGCGATGGGCATATCCGTCAGTGAGGCCTGCATTAATTAGATTCCTTATGAGAAGTCTAACTTCGTGAAAGTTGTTTTCGGTGGTACTTTCGACCCGGTTCATGTTGGTCATTTGCGCATGGCCACCGAGCTTGTCTCGGAACTGGGTGTCAACAGTGTCGACTTGATGCCTTGTTACCAGGCTGTGCATAAGGATAGTGTGTCGGCAAGTGCTGACTCTCGCCTTGAAATGTTGAAGCTGGCGACAGCTCATGACTCGTGTTTGAATGTTGATGAGCGAGAGATTCGGCGGGGTTGTCCAAGTTATACCATTGAATCAGTTCGCGAGATGCGTCAAGAGCTTGGTGATCAGGCCTTGAGTATCGTCATGGGGACTGATGCTGCGCGAGGTTTAAGAACCTGGCGTCAGGCAGAGCAGCTATCAAAGCAGACGCATATTGTTGTTGTAAAGCGCCCGGGTGAACTTGAAGGCGATATAAAGCAATGTCTGGAGCAACTTGGCTTTGAATGGGTTATGTCTGCCAATTACTTGCATGAGCAGCCGGGCGGCTTAGCTTTGATGCTTGATTTGACGCAGTTAGATATCTCTAGCACTGCCATTCGTGAAGCGGTCAGGAAAAATAAAAGCATTCGTTACCTTGTGATAGGTGCGGTTGAAGACTATATCTGTGATAATGCGCTTTATCGAGAGTGAGTTGCTGTTTTGAAACGCTGTTTCAGAGCAGGCAAAATTAACCAAATGGGGAACACAAAGAACGTATGCAAACTGAAGAATTGAAAACTGTAGTGGTCGAGGCTTTAGAGGATCTTAAAGCTGATAATATCTGTGTGCTGGATGTTAAAGATAAAACTAGCGTCACAGACTATATGGTGATCGCTTCAGGGACTTCGAGCAGACACGTTAAGTCTCTTGCAGAAAATTTGGTTTCCGAAGTAAAAGATAAAGGCGGACGGCCTTTAGGTATTGAAGGTGCTGATGGCAGTGACTGGGTTTTGGTTGATCTGGGCGAGGTTGTCGTTCATGTGATGCTTCCCGCTTCACGCACATTTTATGACCTGGAAGGCTTTTGGCGTGATGGCCCGGATGCCAGTGCCTCAATGACTGAGCATTAACTATAGCCTTTTCTTTAGTTTTTCCTTTGGCTTATGTAATAAGCATAATTCAATCTCTGCACTGTTTGTGAATTGCGATAGCGATGAAAATAAAAATACTTGCTGTTGGTACTAAAATGCCGAAGTGGGTGACGGAAGGCGCAAACGAATATGTTAAGCGCCTTCCTAAAGACCTTCCTTTAGAGTTTATCGAGATTCCCTTGGGGAATCGTAGTAAGAATGCCGATATCAAGCGCGCTATTCAAAAAGAGAGTGCGGCTATACTCGCTCAAATTAATAGTCAGGATCATGTTGTTGCGCTTGAGGTTAAAGGTGTTAACTGGAGTACGGAGAAGTTAGCCTCTAACCTTGAAAACTGGCAAATGAGTGGCAAAAATCTAGTTATTCTTATTGGTGGGCCGGACGGCTTAAGCAATGAATGTCGAGCTCGTGCTGATCAGCAGTGGTCTCTCTCTGCATTAACATTACCTCATCCCATTGTTCGTGTTGTGCTTGCTGAGCAGCTATATAGGGCTTGGACGGTTACGCAGAATCACCCTTATCACCGTTCATGATTAAAAAGAGTGTTTGCAGTGTATTCGATCTATTTCAGGGGAGTTGGGTTTGAAGTCTGATCGTCGCCTTAAGGACTCGAATCGAGAGAAGCGAATTTATGCTTTTCGCACGATTGTGGCGTCAATCTTTGTCTTGAGTTTGACGGGCGGATTGATCTTCCGCATGTACTACCTGCAGATTACTAATCATACGCATTTTCAAACTTTATCCGATAAGAATCGCATGCAGTTGCAATCGATTGCACCAAACCGTGGTTTGATTTATGACCGAAACGGTATTTTGCTAGCTGACAATCGGCCAATTTTCAGTGTCGCGATTACACCAGAAGACAGCGCCTCCATTGATGAAAGTATTGCTTCGATTGCCCAAGTCATATCAATTTCTGATGATCATGTGAGGCGCTTTAAAAAACGTTTAAAACGGGCCAGAAGACCATTTCACCCTGTTATTCTAAAAAGTAAGTTGACCGAGAAAGAAATTGCGATGCTCGAGGTGCGCAGGCATGAACTGAAGGGAGTGAAGGTACTTGCCGAGCTCGCTAGACACTACCCGATGGCGAAAGATACTGCGCATTCGATCGGTTATGTCGGAAGAATAAATGAAAAAGAGCTAAAAAAGGTCGATGAGCAAAACTACTCGGCGACTAACTATATCGGCAAGCTTGGAGTTGAAAAATTTTATGAGTCAGAATTGCATGGTCAGGTTGGCTTTCAAACCGTAGAAACAAACGCCAGTAACAGGGTTTTGCGGGTGTTGGATAGAAGTGATCCGGTGCCAGGTAGAAATCTTACTCTACATATGGATGCACAGCTGCAAAACCGGGCAGTGGAGCTACTTGGCTCAAATAGGGGAGCCGTGGTCGCAATAGAGCCTGAAACCGGCGGCATACTGGCAATGGTTAGTACGCCGAGCTTTGATCCAAATGCTTTTGTTACGGGGATTGATTACAAGTCTTATGGCGAGCTAAGAGATTCTTTGGATCTTCCTTTATTTAACAGGGCATTAAAAGGGCAGTATCCACCTGGCTCTACGATTAAGCCTATGGTCGGTTTAGGCGGTCTTGATACCAATACGACCACGCGAGAGTTTAGCATTTGGGATGAGGGACGTTATCAATTACAAAATGATGAGCGGATATATCGCGACTGGAAGCGGGAAGGGCATGGGCGTATAAATTTAAGATCTGCTATTGCTCAGTCATGCGATACCTATTTTTACGATCTCGCGTTTAAAATGGGTGTTGATCAGATGTCTAAGTATTTAGGCTATTTCGGTTTTGGGAGTAATACTGCTTTGGATATTTCTGAAGCAAGATCCGGGATTTTACCAACTCGTGAGTGGAAGAAGGCCCTAAAAGGTCGCTCTTGGTATCCAGGTGACTCACTGAACCTAGGGATTGGTCAAGGTTTTATGCTTGCAACGCCATTGCAGTTGGCAACGGCTACAGCATTTTTGGCAAACCGGGGACGCTGGGTTGCACCAACTCTATTGAGGTCGATTTCCCTAAGAAAGGGAGAAAGCGAATATTCTGCTCGCCGTCGTGAGGTTGAAATGCCTGACCTTGATCTTAGCAGGCCGGAAGACCTTGATTATATTATTGAGTCGATGGCTGATGTGATGCATGGCCGTCATGGGACGGCTCGCGGTAGTGGTCGCAATGCTAGTTATAAAATGGCGGGAAAAACCGGAACAGCTCAGGTAGTAGGTATTGCTCAGGGCGAAAAATATGATGCTGAAGCCTTGATCGAGAGACATCGAGATCACGCTTTATTTGTTGGTTTTGCGCCGTTGGATGAGCCCCAAATTGCCGTGGCGGTGATTGTTGAAAATGGGGGAGGAGGAAGTAGTGCTGCTGCGCCAGTTGCTAGGGCCATGTTTGATGAGTGGTTGATTTCTCTCGGGCATATAGCTTCCTCTAATCCAGATACTCCAAAGGAATAGTCGTTTTGATATTTGAGTCGCGAATCAAATGAGTAGAGAGTTTCTAAGGCAGATGCCCGGGGCAGAAAGTCACTTGCGCAATAGTGGTGGTCTTCTGTTTCGCTTGCACCTAGACCCGATCATGTTGGGCTTGCTTCTATTGTTGTGTGCCGTTGGTCTGGCTATTTTATATAGCGCAGGTGGTCAAGATATGGTGTATGTCGAAAAACAGGCGACACGCTTCGGTATTGCATTTGTTGTGATGTTTGTTTTTGCTCAGCTAGATCCCAATGTCTACCGGCGTTGGTCTCCATGGCTATATGTTATTGGTGTCGCAGCGTTGATAGGGGTTATTTTCTTTGGAACGGGTGCTAAAGGTGCACAGCGATGGTTACAGCTACCAGGTTTACCGCGTTTTCAGCCCTCTGAGTTTATGAAGTTGGTGGTGCCGATGATGGTTGCATGGTTTTTGGCTGCGCGTTATTTACCTCCAAGCTTTAAGGCTGTCATGGGATCATTGGTGCTCGTTTTTATTCCGGTATTGCTCATTGTTAAGCAGCCGGATTTGGGGACTTCAATCTTAATTGCCGCCTCGGGTGTTTTTGTATTAATGTTTGCGGGTTTGAGCTGGAGGCTAGTCGGGGGCTTTGCTGTTTTACTCGCATCTTTTGCGCCGCTTATGTGGATGTTTGTGATGCGAGATTACCAAAAACAACGTGTCCTAACTTTTCTCGACCCAGAAAGTGATCCGCTAGGCTCAGGTTGGAATATTATTCAATCGAAAACGGCGATTGGCTCTGGCGGCACCTGGGGGAAGGGGTGGCTTGAAGGTACTCAGTCTCAACTGAATTTTTTACCTGAAAGTCATACCGATTTTATTATTGCAGTCTGTGCAGAAGAGTTTGGTTTTGTTGGCGTCTTGGGGTTGTTGCTTCTATATTTACTGATTATATTCAGGGGGCTGTTCATAGCGCTTAAGGCTCAGGATTCATATGGTCGTCTATTGGCGGGCAGTCTGGTCATGACATTTTTTGTATATGTTTTTGTAAATATCGGTATGGTAAGTGGTATCTTACCTGTTGTGGGTGTGCCACTTCCGTTGGTAAGTTATGGCGGCACCTCTGCGGTAACTCTAATGGCGGCATTTGGTGTACTGATGTCAATTCATACTCATAGAAAGATGCTGTCGCGCTAAGCGAATTGCGAACAATAAAAGGATTATGTATGCGTTCAGGAAATAAATTGTTTTTTGTAATCTCAGCTTGCCTGATGCTGTTGTCGGTTTCTTCGGCAAATGCGAACTATATTGAGCACGAAAAAGCTAAAAGCTTTATTGATATGATGGTTAGTAAGCACGGCTTTGAAAGTGCAAAGTTAGCTGAAATATTTTCTCAGGCAGAAAAGAAAGATAGTATTCTGAAAGCAATTGCTCGACCTGCAGAGAAGCGCCTCGAATGGAAGGGTTATCGAAAGATATTTCTTACCGATGATCGAATTAAGAAAGGTTTAGCCTTCATTGAAGAAAACCGAGAGAGCCTAAACCGGGCTCAGGAAAAGTACGGTGTTCCGGTTCATGTTATTGCTGCCATAATAGGTGTTGAAACTCGCTACGGCCGTAACAAGGGGAGTTA
>NZ_LWEY01001213.1:0-3332 GCF_001634935.1 Oleiphilus sp. HI0043
TATTCTTAACTGCTGAAGTATTTAAGGCTCAAGCAGCAAAGGGTTATCAACTTGTCCATGAAGTTGTAGCAACTGAACAATTAGATGAGCAAGTACAGGCTATTGTTGAACAAATTTTAACAACTGGCCCGCAAGCCAGTATTGCAGCCAAGCAGCTAGTGGCTGACATAGTGCAAGCTCCTGAAGACTTAAGTGAACGCACCAGCCAGCTTATTGCTGACTTACGCGTATCGGAAGAAGGTCAAAATGGATTGAAGGCATTTTTCGATAAGCAGCCAGCTCCTTGGATTAAGAGCAATAAGGAGTAAACACAAGCATGAGTGATCAAGTAAGAATTGTTGAAGTGGGTCCGCGTGACGGGCTACAAAACGAAGCTGGAATCGTAAGCTTGGAAGATAAACTCGCCTTAATCGAACAGCTTGGCAAGGCTGGACTGAAGCAAATAGAGGCCGGTAGCTTTGTTTCACCCAAGTGGGTTCCCCAGATGGCCAGTAGTGCAGAGGTTTTCACAAAGCTAAGTCGCAGAGATGATATCTGTTACTCAGCTCTCACCCCAAACCTCAAGGGTTATGAAGCAGCCAAATCTGTCAATGTGGATGAGGTTGCCATATTTACTGCAGCTTCAGAAGGCTTTACTCAGAAAAACATCAACTGCAGCATTGATGAAAGCATTGCTCGTTTCGAGCCACTTATTACCCAGGCCAAGCAGGATAATTTGCGCGTTCGAGCTTATGTTTCTTGCATTATCGCCTGCCCTTACGATGGCATCACTTCGCCTGAAAATGTTACTAAAGTCTGTGAGCGCCTGCTGAGCATGGGCTGCTACGAGGTATCACTCGGCGATACAATTGGCATTGGTACGCCCGTTCAAATAAAAACGCTGCTCTCTCAACTATTGAGACACTTCTCGACCAATCAACTAGCCTGCCATTTTCACGATACCTACGGCCAAGCGCTTGCCAATCAATACGCAGCCCTAGAGTTAGGCTACAGAACTTTCGATACCTCAGTAGCTGGCTTAGGTGGTTGCCCCTATGCAACCGGAGCCTCTGGAAATGTCAGCACAGAAGACACCGTTTATATGCTCCAGGGGGCTGGCATGGAAACAGGTATTGAGCTAGACAAGCTCATTGAAGCAGGAAACAGAATTTGCAATGCAATTGGCCGAACTAATCAATCAAAAGTAGCGCTCGCATTAAAATAACCAGACTCGGAACAGCACGACATGAATCAGCAAAATAACGAATGCCTTTGGCAACCTAGCATAGACCGCATATCGCAGACAGAACTGACTCGATTCATGTCTTATCTAAATCAGCAAAGCGAACATTCATTTGAAAGCTACGATCAACTCTATCGTTGGTCTGTCTCTGATAAGCAGGCATTCTGGTCACAGCTGTGGGATTTCTTTGATGTCAAAGGTCATAAAGGCGAACTCACCTTGCTTAATGAAGACAAGATGCCGGGTGCGCAATGGTTTCCAAATGCGACCTTGAACTTTGCCGAGAATCTGTTGCGCCAAGCTGAAAGCAGCCCTGCATCGATAGCGATTGTTGAACGTGGCGAGCATGGCCTTAGAACAGAGCTTAGTTACCAGGAACTACTCCAGCAGGTTAATAAGTGTGCCACATATCTTAAGCAAGTGGGCGTAGCAAAAGGCGATGTGGTAGCCGGCTTCCTACCAAATAGTTGCTATGCGGTGATTGCCATGCTTGCTACAAGTAGCCTCGGTGCAATCTGGACATCCTGTTCACCCGATTTTGGCGTAACAGGCGTGCTCGATCGCTTCGAACAAACTCGTCCTAAAGTCCTTTTTGCTACAGACGGTTATTACTATGGAAATAAAACTATCAGCAGCCTTGAACGTGTTAAAGCCGTCCAGAAAGGTCTAAGCGAATTAGAAGCCTGCATACTGATTCCTTATCTCAAGCCAAAAGATAGCGACAAAGAAGCCCTTGGTGATTCATTTCATACCTGGGCGGATGTAATGAAGGTAGAGGACAACAGCGCATTGTCATTCACGCAAATGCCCTTTTCGGCACCGCTGTACATCCTCTATTCATCAGGAACAACAGGCAAACCCAAATGCATTGTACATAGCGCTGGTGGTACCTTGATTCAGCACCTCAAAGAGCTTGCACTGCATACCAACGTCAAGCCAAATACCAAGCTTTTCTACTACACAACCTGTGGCTGGATGATGTGGAACTGGCTCGTTTCTGGTCTAGCCTTAGGTGCTACGCTAGTGTTGTATGACGGCTCACCATTCCACCCAGAACAAACCAGCCTGCTTGATATTGCAGACGAAGAAGGTATCGATATTTTTGGGGCTAGTGCCAAGTATTACGCTGCCTGTGAGAAGTTTGGTCTGTCGCCGAAGCATAGCCACCAACTTGATAGCGTCGAAGCATTCTTATCAACCGGCTCCCCCTTGAGCCACGAAAGTTTTGAATATATTTACCGCGACATTAAGACGGACGTATGCGTCTCTAGTATTTCCGGGGGCACAGATATCATCTCTTGTTTTGCGCTAGGAAACCCGAATCTTCCAGTATACAAAGGTGAGCTTCAATGCATTGGCTTAGGGATGGACGTACAATTTTTAGATGATGATGGAACTAGCCTTACACAAGGAAAAGGAGAGCTTGTTTGTAAGCAAGCCTTCCCTTCCATGCCAACCGGTTTCTGGAATGACAAAAATAACGAAAAATACCAAAGCGCTTACTTTAAACGCTTTGACAACACATGGGCTCATGGGGACTACGGAGAGCTTATTGTCCACGAAGCAGATAATGGAACACCAACCCAAACCGGCGTAATCATTCACGGCCGCTCTGATGCAATCCTTAACCCTGGCGGTGTTCGAATAGGTACTGCTGAGATTTATCGTCAGGTTGAAAAGGTTGAGGAAGTGTTTGAGTCAATTGCTATCGGCCAAGAATGGCAAGATGATGTTCGTGTCATTCTCTTTGTTCGTTTACAAGAAGGTTTAACACTAGACACGCAGCTTATCGATAAGATAAAACGAAGTATCCGCGAGAATACTACACCAAGGCATGTGCCCAATAAGATTCTTCAAGTCACGGACATTCCCAGAACATTGAGTGGAAAAATTGTCGAGCTAGCCGTTAGAAATGTCGTGCACGGCAAAGAGCTTACAAATATAGAAGCATTGGCAAACCCAGAGGCATTAAACTTATATAGCAACTTAGCGGCCCTGAAAAGCGACTAGCACAATGACTATAAAATCAATAGAGAAGGCAATCTTCTCTATTGATAATAGGCGCTTTACAATAAACCGTAATCGCGTTCCACACGTGAAACCCTGACTT
>NZ_LWEY01001214.1:0-503 GCF_001634935.1 Oleiphilus sp. HI0043
TGTGCCACATATCTTAAGCAAGTGGGCGTAGCAAAAGGCGATGTGGTAGCCGGCTTCCTACCAAATAGTTGCTATGCGGTGATTGCCATGCTTGCTACAAGTAGCCTCGGTGCAATCTGGACATCCTGTTCACCCGATTTTGGCGTAACAGGCGTGCTCGATCGCTTCGAACAAACTCGTCCTAAAGTCCTTTTTGCTACAGACGGTTATTACTATGGAAATAAAACTATCAGCAGCCTTGAACGTGTTAAAGCCGTCCAGAAAGGTCTAAGCGAATTAGAAGCCTGCATACTGATTCCTTATCTCAAGCCAAAAGATAGCGACAAAGAAGCCCTTGGTGATTCATTTCATACCTGGGCGGATGTAATGAAGGTAGAGGACAACAGCGCATTGTCATTCACGCAAATGCCCTTTTCGGCACCGCTGTACATCCTCTATTCATCAGGAACAACAGGCAAACCCAAATGCATTGTACATAGCGCTGGTGGTACCTTGATTCAGCA
>NZ_LWEY01001215.1:0-2828 GCF_001634935.1 Oleiphilus sp. HI0043
TCGGGAGGTGTGAGCATAAAGCACAGGGTCCTTGGAAACCTTTTCAAAAGAGGGGAGTAAGATAAATTCTCTCTCTTTATCAGCGCTTTGTTCTGGAAATGGTAAAATTTTGATTGGCTCTGCTTTATCGACTTGCTGATTGTCGGCGCATTTACTTGTCGACTCGGAACCTTCTATTTCAGTTTCTTGATAAGGGTTTTTCTGGAACGGGTGGTTCGCTGGGTCAAGCGCTTTTGGTTTTTCGATGCGCGAGGAATCTTTTATATTCCAGCCTTCTGGCAATTCTTTTAGTAGGCAAGCTGTTCCTTTGATATCTTTCATATCCTTGGGGTGTTCACCTCGGGATATACGTAGGGCTACCTCAGATATTGCTCGCTCTGCATTCCCATAAAGTAGGATATCTGCTTTTGAGTCCATCAGAACCGATCGTTTTACCTTGTCTGACCAGTAGTCGTATTGAGCGATTCGGCGTAGGCTAGCTTCAATCCCACCGATCACAACCGGGATATCTTTGTAGGCTTCTCTACAGCGCTGACTATAAACCGTTACTGCACGGTCAGGGCGCTTACCACCCTCGTTGTTTGGGGTGTAGGCATCGTCATGGCGAATCTTCAGATCAGCTGTATAACGATTGATCATCGAGTCCATGTTGCCCGCAGAAACCGCATAAAATAAATTTGGCTTACCAAGCTTTTGAAAATCATCTTTCGATGTCCAGTCCGGCTGGGCAATAATTCCAACTCGATAACCTTGAGACTCTAGCAGCCGACCAATGACCGCCATGCCAAAGCTGGGGTGGTCGACGTAAGCGTCACCGCAAATGATAATAACATCGCAACTATCCCAACCCAGAGTATCCATTTCCTCACGAGACATGGGTAGGAAGGGTGCAATACCGAAGCATTCTGCCCAGTACTTAGGATAAGAAAAAAGAGAGGTGTCGGCTTGCATAGTTTTCGGCTGCTTAAGTAAGAATAGTTGACTATTTTACATGGTCTTTCTATTTGGGCCTAGTGCTTCTTGGTATACATATCGTAGGGTATGCTTATTCTATGTGGTAATTTCTATATTTATCAGGCACCTTAGCCCTATAAATAGAATTTATTCTGGAACTCAATGTGAGTGATAAACAAGTCGTCGAAGCCAAAAATATTATTGCGGTGATCCTGGCAGCTGGAGAATCGAGTCGTTTCGGTTCGCCTAAACAGCTGGCTGATTGGCACGGGAAACCCTTGTTGCAACATGTGTTTGATACGGTGTCTCAGGTCTTCCCAAAAACCTGGGTGATGCTGGGCGCTAATTACAAAGAAATTAACAGTGTGCTTTCTTTTGGTGTTGCAAAGGTTTTACATGAGAGTGCATGGCAAGAGGGAATGGGAAAGGTCATTGCTAGCGCAGCATCATCTGCAGAGAGCGAAGCCCTGCTGACAGATGAAAACGTGGATGGCCTGTTGTTCTTGCTTGGGGATCAGCCCTTAATAGAAACAAGTGACTTGCGCAAATACTGTACTTTAGTTAATGAGCAAGCGAATGAAATAATTTGTGCAGGATATCAAGAAGAGGACAAGGAGCTTAGTCTTGGAGTGCCCGCATACTTTCCTTGGTCGTATTTGCCTCAGCTAAAAGGCTTGGCTGTACCGGGAAATCAGGGCGGCGCGAAAGGCATAATCTTGCGCAACAAAACGACGCCTGTTTACCTCGGCGGGCGAGTTCAGGATGTTGATACTGAAAGTGACCTGGAGCGCTTACGCTTGGCAGTCACTTCAGTATGCTGATTCAAGTGCTTAGCCAAACAGTCCTGCAGTAACAGCAATACCGACTGCGAATACACCTATGCTGGCCGCCAGCGCCATGCCATAAAACTTATTGGAAGCAGCTCGGTTTTGCCTGATATAGGTTTCAATTGTTTGTGCTGCGACGTCTTCTGCAGTTTCGCGCGTGATTTCATGAGCTTGTTTTATTGCGTCACCCTGTAAGCGTTGCCAAAACTCAGTGTCCATAGATTGGCTAGAGCTAAGGTGCTCTTTTAATTCTTCAATTTGTACAGGGTCTAAGCCTGTATGAGCTTTGCTATCCAGAAGCTCTTGCTTAAATTCAGTGAGTTGGTTTCCTAAAAACAGACTTACTTCTGCAGCAACTTCCTCTTTAATGGACTCAGTTTTCTTATTAATTTCGTTGACGTATTCATCCATGATGCCTTTTAAGTGATCCTGCTGCTCTTGCTTTGAATCACTCAGGATGCGTTTGACATGATCGTATTGCTCGTCGAATAGACTGGATAGGAGCTCGTGAAGGCGGTTGTTAACATTCGCTTTTACGGCTGATCGAGCGACTTGTTCAATGATATCAGACGAAGCTTCGACACTCGGCGCTGCGGCAGGTTTGTCTTGAAGTTCGTCCGGAAGCTCAGTTTTGCTGATTTTACCAAGTTGAGCCTGTTCCTGATCACTAAGAGAGATAGAAATCGCAGGTTTGGGTAGCGTGTTATTAGCTATGTCGCTAGTGAGCTTTNCAATAAGCTCTACCACTTGCTGAGACTCAGCAGGTTTGGTTAGCACACCATAAATACCAAAGTTACGTGCATCTTCAGAGAATTCATCTGACTTTTTTGAGGTGCACATAATAATGGGAATCTCTGATGTCTCAGGATTCATTTTTATTTCTTTGGTAGCGTCAACGCCGTTCATACCCGGCATGAGCTGATCCATAAAAATAACGTCAGGATTATTGTTGGACGCCAAATATGATAAGGCTTCTTCGCCGGAGTTAACCATATCGACTTTAAGGCTGATTTTCTCTAAAAGCTTACTCAATGCAAACCTGGCGAC
>NZ_LWEY01001216.1:0-2717 GCF_001634935.1 Oleiphilus sp. HI0043
TTTCGGCCAAAAGAAAGATATCGCCATTAAAGGTCGACATTGAAGAAAGATAGCTTTTAACATTTTTACAGTTCTGCAAGCTCCTCTTGAGCGTATGATTTAATACATGACGCCCCATCTCATGTTCTTGCGTTAATGTCGCGTGTAGACGGGTTAGCTCACTGTTTTTCGCATGAACTTGCTGGGTAAGCTCCTGAGTTCTCGCATGAGCCTTAATCTTCGCTTTTAGAACAATGCCATTAATGGGCTTTGGTAAATAATCATCTCCACCACTCTCCAGGCAAGCAAGCAAAGATTTCTCATCATGTTTTGCTGTCAGAAAAATAATAGGAACATGGGTATCGCCTGCGCGCTTTTTAATTAAGGACGCGGCTTCATAGCCATCCATAACAGGCATGACAATGTCCATCAGAACAAAGTCTGGCTGGTGCTCATCAAACTGCTCGACTGCTATCTGCCCATTTTCAGCTTCGATGCAGTCGTGGCCTTCGGATTCAAGCAAATACCTTACTAGAATACGATTCGATTCATGATCGTCCACAATTAGAACATTCATTCCCATTGTCTGTACTACCCACCCACGCTATTGATTAATATTTTGCGTTAAAACAATGAGACATTGTCATCACTCGCTTCTGCCGCAACACTGCTCTTAGAGCCACTCTTTTGCTTGCCAATCTCTTGCAATAAGTCGAGTATTTCGGCTTCACTGGACACACTCCTTACCTTATTCAGCGCCTCTTGTAACAAAGAGTTTTGTTGCAGAAAAGAGTTAATATCGGCACTAACATTATCAGCAAACTGTGAACTCCTGACCGCGTCAGCCACGTCCACTTTTAACGTTTCTGTATAAGCGGAAGCTTCATCCATAGTATTTTCAATGGTGACATTTGTTTGCTCCAAATCTACAAGCATTTCATCGACATGGGCTTTCGCACTGATCGCCATATTCATATCCAAGGATGCGATCTCTCCCACAATTTTGCTTACACCATCAATCGCGCGCTTTGTGTTCTCAGATGTTTCAAATATTTTGTCATTAAGGGTGTTTGAGTTTTGCGACAAGGTACGTACCTCGTCAGCAACCACGGCAAATCCTCTGCCGGCTTCACCAGCTCTCGCTGCCTCGATTGCCGCATTTAATGCCAATAAATTTGTTTGATCAGCAATACCCCTGATCTGCCCTAGCAAGGTAAAAGTTTGTTCAAAATGATGTGACATATCCTCGATTCGGTGAACAGCAAAGATACTTTTTTCACTCACCTCAACCAATAATCTGACATAACTATCTATTATCCCCATCAACTCATCAACAAATTGCCTGACTGTTACTTGCTCTTCTCCACTTGTTGTTTCATCCTCATGGACCATAGCAACAACTTTTAACAAGAGCTCTCTTTGTCGTTCAGATTTCTGAGATATTCCGGTAAAACTGGCACTAATCTGATCAGCGCTTTCAGTCACCTTCTGATTAATGTGGACAAGATTTTCCTTCACAAGCTCTGCTTGTTCACTCATTACTGCGCATGCTTCCTGAGTGAGTTCAGTGGCCTTATCATTTAGCAGTGATCGCTCTTGTCCCGCATAACGACTACGAAGACTCTGCACATTTGCATAGTGGGCCCAAGCCCAAGCAATTGAGGTTAGAACAACCGGTATAAATATGAGTTTGGTGGGTATATAAAAACAACCCAGCGTCGTCAACAATGTGAGAATAATAGGTAAAACCGGTGCGCGATACGCTGACATTTCTGACATAGAACAAGATTGCCTAATTATTAAGAAACCAAATCCCTGCAGTCTAGTAAGCAAAGCCCTTCTTTGCCAGCAGCTATTCAAATCTAGGGGTGGGACAATTCCATGTTAACTTACCCTAGCCGCCTAACAAGCTTGGCATTTAATTTGCTATTCCTTAGATAACTAGCATTTTTTGTCAGAAAACGGTCATTGATTGCCGAACTGGAACTTAGCGAGCAAATAACCATGGCACATATATCAACAGAACAAGCCTTACAGATCCCTCAGCAACTACAACGTCAGGACTCTCAAAACGGTACTGAAAACAGCAGCCACGCAGACGACAGTGCCAGACGCAAAGAACAAGCAGAAAAGCGAGTATTGCTAGACGATGCGGTCACTTTATTAAGACTAGGCATTCAAAGTCAAAGTAAAAAGGTAAATGTTGAAACATTCAAAACGGAGTTAGGCCAAGATAAAGCCTTCCTCAAGGAAACTCTGCGTAATAAGCTTGCTGAGTACAACTTAAACCCGAGAACCCAGCTAAATGTAGAGAAGGATATTTACGGCAACATTGAGATCAAAGGCGCGATGCGCCCAAGCGATCATGAAAAAATAAGTACTGACCTTAACAACAACAAACACTTTAAAGAGGCTTTTCAGCGTTTGAGCAAACAGCAGCCTACACTTGATTACGTAGACAATGTCGTGAAGATTTCTGGTGCATATGGAGTTGGTAATAATCTCTTTAATGAGCTAATTAGCGAACAAAATGAGCATAACAAATTAAATGATATCGCCCATCGCTATGAAGCACTGAAAACCAACAAAATCACCAATAATAGTGAGCAAGCAGCTCTGTCGAAGGATAACAGCTTCCGCTTAACGATAAACGCATAAACCGTACCCGCCTAAACAAGCGGTGATACTTAGCCCTCGAAAGCCGAGATGTCACCGCAGCCTTTACGAACAATCTCCGT
>NZ_LWEY01001217.1:0-2275 GCF_001634935.1 Oleiphilus sp. HI0043
AGTGTATTTTCTAACTGGTTTCTTAGACGAGTCAGAGGGGTTCGCAGGTCGTGAGCAATATTGTCTGAAATATGACGAATGCCTTCCATTAATTGAACGATTCGGTCGAGCATTTCATTTAGATTACGTGCGAGTTGGTCAAAATCGTCATTGGTGCCACGGTCCGGGATACGAATAGAAAGATTCCCTTGCATAATCCGCTGGCTGGTTTGGTTAATTAGCTCAACCCTTTTTGCTGTACTACGGCTCATCATAATGCCGCCAAGCATCGCCAGAGCGAAGGTAATTCCCATGCCAAAGTTTATCGCACGTTCGACGAGTTGCTTAACGGCCATAAATTCATTTACATCGCGGCCAACAAGCAGCCTTAGTCCACCAGGCACGATGAATACACGGGCACGAGCAGGCCGGGATTCTTCACCTGGCCACCCTAGATTCTCGCCAAGGGTGAAGTTTAGCCAGCCCTCCTGTACTTCTCCATCTTCAGGCCACTTACTTATATTACCGGCGAGCTTAATAAAGTCTCTGGCGGTAAATAAGTAAATAGCCTTGCCATTTGGGTCTCGCGCGACACGCTCCCGGATAACGCTGATTAAACCGTTGAGCCCTTGCCTTTGGTATTGCTCAGCAAGGCCTATAATTTCAGCCTCAATAGTTTCGTCGGTTTGGCTCGACATGTAGCCGGCAGTAGCCCAATAGATAAAACCCATCAGGATAAAGACAGATGTGGCGAACAGTACCATGTACATGATCGCCAATTGAAAGGTAGAGGTCCGAAGAAGACTAAGAATCTTCACTAAGAATGTATCCCGCGCCTCGAACTGTTTGTAGTAGTTGTTTCGGGAAGTCCTTATCGATCTTTGATCGTAAGCGGCTGATATGGACGTCGATCACATTGGTTTGTGGATCAAAATGATAATCCCAAACCTGCTCCAATAGCATAGTACGAGTCACCACTTGGCCTGCATGTTTCATCAGGTACTCTAGCAAGCGAAATTCGCGAGGTTGTAGGTCGATCTTTTCGCTACCGCGTTTGACAGAGCGGGCTAGCAAATCCATTTCAAGGTCGGCAACTTGCAGGTGAGTCACTTTCTCGGAGCCACTGGTTGCCCCGCGTCTGACTAATACTTCCAGGCGAGCAAGTAACTCAGTGTAGGAGAAAGGCTTGGTCAGATAATCGTCACCACCACCGCGTAAACCTTCAACACGATCATCTACGTCGCCTAGTGCACTAAGGATCAGTACAGGTGTTTGGTTACCGGTTGCGCGGATCGTTTTAATAATGGATAGACCATCCATTCCAGGCAACATGCGGTCGATAATCATAACATCATAGCTTTCACTGGCTGCCATTAATAAACCTTCTTTACCGTCGGCAGAATGATCTACAACGTTATCGTTTTCCTTGAGGCCATTGACTAAATAAGCCGCTACATCTTTATCATCTTCAATTACGAGTACGCGCATCTTAACCTCTGCTTGCTTGGGCTCTGAATTTCTTAATTCGCTCATAAGCGTCTTTTATTTCCCGAGTTTTTTCGGTGGCTATTTTCATCATTTCTTCTGGCAAGCCTTTCGAAACAAGTTTATCCGGGTGATGTTGACTAATCAGTCTACGATAGGCTTTCTTTAGTTCAGCATCACTGCAATTGCTCTGTACGCCTAGAGTTTCATAGGCAGCACTGATCATTTGTTCTTCGCTAACATGGCCTGACGTATCGTGCTCAAAGCCGGTAAACCGGTGCTGAGCTGTCATCATTGCCAGTAGTTGTTCAAAATTTCGTTTCTGGAAACCAAGGTGTTCGGCTACTTCAAGAAGCAGCTGGTGTTCATTTGGGTGTAATTCTCCGTCGGCAAGCGCGGTGGTTAGCTGTATCTCCATAAACATTCTAAGGAGATTGGTACGACGGCCGCAGACTCGCTTTAAGTCATCCATGGCAGCGATATAATCAAAATCTTCTTGCTTGCCTTGATTGAATAAATTGATTGCTGCTTTACGTTGCTCGTCCGTCAACTGCATCTTGCTCATGGTGTCTTGAGCAACTTGAATTTCGACTTGAGATACATGGCCGTCTGATTTTGCCAAACGCCCCATTATCGAAAATGTGGCAGCAAAAAAAGCCGCTTGTATTTCTTCCTGATTGCCACCAGAAAAGTTTTCGATATTGGCCATACCTTTATCGAAGCTATGACCAATAGCCGCGCCTAACAAAGCGCCTAAGGGGCCACCGCCAAATGCGAAGCCCAAGGCTCCACCGATTAATTTTCCCCACCA
>NZ_LWEY01001218.1:0-2448 GCF_001634935.1 Oleiphilus sp. HI0043
GTGGCTATCAGCGTGTGAAATCAGTAAACTCAGCCCAATAATTATGGTCACTTGTCTAAAGTGCTTTTTGAAGTGTAAATAGCGTCGATAGGAAGAGAGGTTTGGGTGTCGCTAAGTCGTTTATCTGAATGGCAGGTTCAGTTTGCTGCTAATATTCTCAAGGGTGGTGGAGTGATTGCACATCCGACCGAGGCGGTTTGGGGCTTGGCTTGTCATCCAGACAACAAGCAAGCCGTTTATAAGATCCTGGACTTGAAAACCAGACCCGTTGAAAAAGGCTTGATCTTGGTTTCAGGAGAGGCTTGTTATTTTGACGTTTTACTTAAGGATTTGCCCGAGGCACTTCAGCGTAAGTTTCTAGCGCCGGTTACGAGGCCGACTACTTGGTTGGTGCCAGATGAAGCCAACAGAGTGCCTTCATATATCAAGGGGCGGTTTTCAAGCGTTGCCTTGCGTCTTAGTACGCACCCTTTAATTGTTGAGCTTAGTCGACGAGTCGGAGCACCTCTGGTGTCTACTTCGGCTAATCCTTCTGGCAAGCATCCGGCAATGAACCTACGTGAAGCACGAGACTACTTTAGGGGGAGAGTTGATTATCTTCTGCCTGGCCGCCTTGGCGGCTTCGATAAACCTTCAGAAATTAGAGACCTGGTAAGCGGAGAGTCGCTACGGGTCTAGCGTTGGATAAACTCAGCGCATACAGAATAAATATTAGGAGTGAGTGCATGTTAGAACAGGTCAAAGCTTATTTGCTCGGTTTGCAAGATAGTATTTGTGAAGGGCTGGAGCAAAGTGATGGTCAGGCGCGCTTTGTAGAGGATGCCTGGGAGCGCCCTCAAGGTGGCGGTGGTCGAACTCGAGTGATTAAAGATGGGGCTGTTTTCGAGAAAGGGGGTGTTAACTTCTCTCATGTTTACGGGGACTCATTGCCGCCTTCGGCAACTAGTGCCAGACCTGAGTTGGCAGGTCGTCGCTTTCAGGCGATGGGTGTGTCTTTGGTTATGCACCCTCATAACCCCTATGTACCGACCTCTCATGCCAATGTTCGCTTCTTTATTGCGGAAAAGGACGGTGCTGAACCCATTTGGTGGTTCGGTGGTGGTTATGATTTAACGCCTTACTATGGTTTTGTAGAAGATTGCCAGCAATGGCATCAAGTTGCAGCGGAAGCTTGTGCGCCTTTTGGTGAAGAGGTTTACCCTAAGTATAAAAAGTGGTGCGATGAGTACTTTTACCTGAAACATCGGGACGAAGCGCGCGGAGTTGGCGGCTTATTCTTTGATGACTTGAATGAATGGGGCTTCGAAAAGAGCTTCGAATTTATGCAGGCCGTGGGCAATTCCTATGTGAAGGCGTATCGCCCGATCATCGAACGGCGCAAAGATAGCGAGTATGGCGAAAGGGAGCGACAGTTCCAATTGCATCGTCGTGGCCGTTATGTTGAGTTTAATCTAGTATTTGATCGCGGTACGCTATTTGGCCTCCAGTCTGGAGGGCGCACTGAGTCGATACTTATGTCGATGCCTCCGCTGGTCAGTTGGGATTACAACTATCAGACTAAAGCAGGTTCAAGAGAAGCTGAACTGACCGAGCGCTTTTTGCCGCATCAGGACTGGATCTGATAGTCTTCAGGGAGTAAGGAAAAATACATGTCAGATAAATATGCCGTTGTTGGGAACCCCGTTTCTCATAGTAAGTCTCCATTGATTCATAGCATGTTTGCTACGCAGACGAAGCAGGCACTTACTTACGATAAAATTGAAGCGCCAGTCGATGATTTTACATCAGTGGTCAAAGGCTTTTTTGCTCAGACAGAAGGAAAAGGCCTTAACGTTACCGTGCCTTTCAAAGAGCAAGCTTGGGACATGTGTGACAAGCGTAGCCTTGGTGCTGAAAAGGCTGGTGCTGTAAATACTTTGTACCTTGATGAGCAAGGCTTGCTTTGCGGTGACAATACAGATGGTTTGGGTTTAGTGTCCGACATTCAGGGGCATGGAATTAGCCTAAGTGGAAAAAAAATACTGATTTTAGGGGCAGGTGGTGCTGTAAGAGGCGTATTGCAGCCTATACTTGAAGAAAAGCCAAGCAAGGTTGTGGTGGCCAATAGAACCGTTAGTAAAGCGGATGCTTTGGTAGACTTGTTTCAAGATCAGGGGAGTATTGAAAGTTCGAGCTTTGAAGCCTTGAACGAAGCTTTTGACTTGGTGATTAATGGTACCTCGGCCAGTTTATCGGGTTCCTTGCCACCAATTTCGAAATCGATTATCGGTGCTGCGACGGTTGCCTACGACATGATGTACGGCTCAGAGCAGACTGTCTTTAATCGGTGGGCTGAAGAGGCAGGGGCATCCCAGACAATTGATGGTCTCGGGATGTTGGTCGGGCAGGCGGCAGAAGCTTTTCGTGTTTGGCGAGGCATTTTGCCCGAAACCTCTGAGGTCATGGCTA
>NZ_LWEY01001219.1:0-949 GCF_001634935.1 Oleiphilus sp. HI0043
TTAATAAGATCCTTATCTATAGGGCTAATCACCAAAACTCTCTACAGTGTAACGTTCAAGTTCTATTGATTCATTCCAATAGTCCAACGTCAATCCAGCTTTGGCTTTAAGGTGATTTAAAAAATCAGACTTATCTGGCAGCTGCTCCCAGACAGAGGGTAGAAAAGTTGCTCTTCGATTACCTAACGTCAATATCAGGCCATCTATACCGACACGTAGTTGAGATAGTAAGTCTTGCTCTGAATTCACCTGCATCGGCTCTGGGGTGCTTAGTACAGAAATATGATATTGGAGTTTCTCGTATTCGCTCTGTGACATAGGCGAAAAGCGGGAGTCATTAAATGCTGCACGGTAAGCATTCTCTGCAATATCGAGCACTAGAGGCCGATAAGCCTGAAGAGAACCTATACAGCCGCGTAATTCTCCGCTAATTTTCAATGTAACAAAGCTGGCAAACTCTTTTACTAGCTCAGCATCATAGTCACCCATTTGAACGGACAAAGGCCTACCGTGATCTAAACCATGCCTGATAGATGCTTGTGCTATAGCGATCAGTTGCTGCTGATGCTGTTCATTCAAGGCCTTTCTCCTTTTATAAATACGCTAGCTTAGGAAAAACTCCAAGCACCGTAGCCAACCACTCTATCTTTATCTCCAGCAGTATCACCTGAATTACACAGTGCCAAGCGATGCGGCGTCAGATCACGTTTTAGTGCTATTTGAAGTAATCCATTCACCGGGTTTCGGCCACAGGCATCGTCATATTCAATCAAGTCTGCCTGAAGCGTGTCGATAGCTTCGGCAGTCTTGCTATCCTTTTTACTAGCGACTTCGTAGCTCAGAAAATGACTCAGGTCAGAACTGATGACAAACAAGGTATCTTCGCCACCCCATAAGGAATCAATCACCTTGGCAACCTGATGCTTATCCGCATCTCCAACAACTAAGG
>NZ_LWEY01001220.1:0-2041 GCF_001634935.1 Oleiphilus sp. HI0043
TGGTCAGTGTTGTCGCTCCATCCTTGATATGCTCCCATTCAGCTTCAACGCGTTCTGCGAACTTGGCGGGTGTAAGGGCTTTTACAAGGATTTTAATACGAGCTTTGTATTTGTTGTCGCGGCGACCGTGAATATTGTAGACACGCAAGATCGCATCGAGATAACTAAGCAGGTGCTTCTCGGGTAAAAACTCACGAATTACCGAGGCAATGATTGGCGTACGGCCTAGCCCACCACCGGCCAAAACTTTAAAGCCAATTTCACCTGCATCGTTCTTAACAAGCTCCAGAGCAATATCATTCACTAGAGACTCAGTACGATCTGTATCACCACAAGCGTTTACCGAGATTTTGAATTTACGTGGCAAGAATGCAAACTCAGGATGGAAAGTCGACCACTGACGTATGATCTCGCAGTAAGGGCGCGGGTCTAACAATTCATTCGCTGCCACACCGGCAAACTGGTCAGTCGTGGTGTTACGAATACAATTGCCACTCGTTTGAATGGAATGCATTTCAACACTACGAAGCTCGTCAAGAATGTCTGGGACATCTTTTAGCTCGGGCCAGTTGAATTGGACGTTTTGGCGAGTAGTAAAGTGCAGGTAGCCTTTGTCGTAGTCACGACTGATTGAAGCGAGCTTCCTAAGCTGTGTGGAAGACAGCATGCCGTAAGGTACGGCGACCCGAAGCATAGGTGCTAATCGCTGGACGTATAGACCGTTTTGCAGACGTAAAGGCAAAAAGTCGTCACCTGCCAAAGTCCCTTCAAGAAAGCGTTGGGTTTGACCGCGGAACTGCTGAACCCGTTCCTGGACGATCTGTTTGTCGTAACCATCGTATTTGTACATTTAGTGCGTCTCAATCGTACTTGCTTAATATAATTTAGCCCAAAGCAGCCTGGGGCCATTTTTGCGGGCGCTAAGGGTATCAGTTTTTAATAAGCGGTTAAATAACCAGCTTATATAAGTTTGTTTAGCTATTACGGGTTTTGGTTATATAAAAGCCGTTTTTTAGCGATTAATCATAGTTTAGTACCGGACTCAACCATTTTTCTGCTTCAGTGATAGACATTGATTTACGCTTAGCGTAATCCTCGACCTGGTCTTTGGTAATTTTTCCAACAGAAAAATATTTTGAATCAGGGTGGGAATAATAAAACCCACTAACTGAAGCTGCAGGTGTCATTGCAAAGTGTTCGGTTAATGAAATTCCGGCACTGTTTTCGGGTTCCAGTAGCTTGAACAGCTCGGTCTTTTCAGTATGATCAGGGCAAGCAGGGTAGCCCGGAGCAGGGCGGATACCGCGGTATTTTTCTTTAATCAAGGCGTCGTTATCAAAGCTTTCATCTCCAGCGTAAGCCCAGAACTCTTTACGAACTCTTTCGTGCATACGCTCAGCGAAAGCTTCGGCTAGGCGGTCAGCTAGCGCTTTGACCATAATCGCGTTGTAGTCGTCATGTTTTGCTTCGAACTCGGTGGCAAGTTCTTCAGCACCGATTCCAGCGGTGACTGCAAAGCCACCGATATAGTCATTGAGACCCGTTTCTTTAGGTGCAATAAAGTCAGCTAGTGATAAGCTAAATTGATTGCCCGCTTTGTCAGATTGCTGGCGTAGGTGATTCAGGCTTAGATTTACCTTAGATCGACTTTCGTCTGCAAATACAGTAATTTCATCATCGCCTTGAGCGTTTGCTGGCCAAAATCCGATAACAGCCTTGGCTTTTAGTTTTTTATTGCTTATCAGATCCTTGAGCATTTTTTGTGCATCATTGAAAAGACTCTGAGCAGCTTCACCGATATGCTCATCTTTTAATATTTTCGGGTATTTTCCAACCAGGTCCCACGTGATAAAAAACGGAGTCCAATCGATATAGTCAACTAATTCTTCAAGTGGGTAGTCTTCAAAGATTTTGGTGCCGGTAAATTTCGGCTTAGGTGGTTCGTAGCCGCTCCAATCAAGTGACAGCTTGTTTGCTACTGCTTTTTCATAGCTTAGGAAGCTGGACTTGGCGCTGCGGTTTTTACGACGTTCGCGTACCG
>NZ_LWEY01001221.1:0-2288 GCF_001634935.1 Oleiphilus sp. HI0043
AACAGCACTATCGATTACTGTAAGCAACGAGAGACCTTCGGTCAGCCTCTGATTAATAATCAGGTAATTCACTTCCGCTTTGCAGAATTACAAACTGAAATCGAAGCCCTTCGAGCCCTGACTTATCAGGCAGTTGAAGGTTATATCAACAAGCAGGATGTCAGCAAGCTTGCTTCTATGGCGAAGCTAAAAGCAGGCCGCTTGGGCCGAGAAGTAACCGATTCTTGTTTACAATATTGGGGTGGCATGGGTTACATGTGGGACAACGAAGTATCTCGCGCCATGCGTGACGTACGCCTAGTATCTACTGGCGGCGGTGCAGATGAAATCATGCTCGGCATTATCTGCAAGCTAATGGGTATTTTACCCGGCAAGAAGAAGTAAACCCTTCCTCGTCATCCCGGCATTCTTTTTAGCCGGGATCTATTATGTAAATTATTAAATGACGAAGAGATCACTAACTATGACTTTACCAGAAACCGAAACACTATTACTTGAACAGCGAGACCATGAACTGCATATCACACTCAACCGCCCTAAAACTCGCAATGCGATGAGCCTAAAAATGGTTAAAGAGTTAATGGCTGTGTTTGAAAGTATTCAAACACAGGAAGACATTCGTGCAGTAGTATTACGGGGCGCAGAAGGCCACTTCTGCGCTGGCGGCGATATTAAAGATATGGCAGGTGCCCGTATGGCGGAAGGCTCTAAAACTGCTGATCAAAACGACCCGTTCTACGAGCTGAACCGCGAATTTGGACGCATGATTACTTATGCGAATCAGATTCCACAGGTACTCATTGTGGTCACAGAGGGGGCAGTCCTGGGCGGAGGCTTTGGCCTTGCCTGTATTTCCGACGTTGCCCTAACCTCTAGTGACGCAAAATTTGGCTTACCTGAAACCGGCCTGGGTATTCCACCGGCTCAAATCGCTCCATTTGTCGTGACACGCATTGGCTTAACCCAAGCGAGACGTCTAGCCTTATTAGGGTCTTGTTTTAACGGTCAGGAAGCTAAGGAGCTGGGCATTGTTCACGAGGCACATGAAACAAGTGAAGCACTTGAAGAAGCCCTAGAATCAGTACTTAGCCAAGTTAAACGCTGTGCACCAGATGCTAACCGTATCACGAAAGAACTGATACTCGGAGTCGGCAAACAACCATTGGAAGAGTTATTAGACTCTGCAGCCCATTCCTTCTCAAAAGCAGTACAAGGTAAGGAAGGCCAGGAAGGCACCATGGCCTTTGTACAGAAGAGATTGCCTAGCTGGGCAGAGTAGTCAGTTATCATCAAAACAATGGATTCCCGCCTTCGAGGGAATAACGATAAAAAGAGAGTATTAAGATGTCTAAACAAGTGACATTCGAAAAAGTATTAGTTGCAAACCGTGGAGAAATTGCCGTTCGTGTGATGCGTACAGCTAAGTCGCTCGGCTATAAAACCGTTGCGGTTTACAGTGAAGCTGATGCGGGTGCGCCACATGTTCTTAACGCAGACGAAGCGGTATGTATTGGTGCAGCACCAGTAGGCGAATCCTATTTAGTCGCAGACAAAATCCTTGAGGCCGCTAAACTAACTGACGCTGGCGCCATTCACCCTGGCTATGGCTTCTTGTCTGAAAACTGTGACTTCGCCAACGCTTGCGAAAAGGCCAATATTGAATTTATCGGCCCACCTTCTGCAGCAATCGAGCTTATGGGTAGCAAACGTTTATCAAAGATCGCTATGACCAAGGCCGGTGTGCCTTGTATCCCTGGTTATGAAGGTGCTGATCAAGACATTGAGACACTCCTAAAAGAAGCCCAAACCATCGGCTTCCCTATTATGGTAAAAGCCTCTGCCGGTGGTGGTGGACGTGGTATGCGTCTGGTTTTTGAAGAGAGCGAGCTGGAAGCACAAATCAAAACAGCTAGTTCAGAAGCTGAGAATGCTTTTGGCAGTGGTGAGCTGATTCTTGAGCGTGCCGTGATCAAACCTCGTCATATTGAAATTCAAGTCTTCGCCGACAAGTACGGTAATGCTGTTTATTTTGGTGAACGCGACTGCTCTATCCAGCGTCGCCACCAAAAAGTGGTTGAAGAAGCGCCTTCGCCATTTGTCGACCCTGAACTTCGCCAGCGCATGGGTGAAGCGGCTGTACAAGCAGCCAAAGCTTGCAATTACGTCGGTGCAGGGACGGTTGAATTCTTGGTCGACTCAGATAAGAACTTCTACTTCCTGGAAATGAATACCCGTTTACAGGTAGAGCACCCGGTGACAGAGCTGATTACCGGTACTGACTTGGTAGC
>NZ_LWEY01001222.1:0-2206 GCF_001634935.1 Oleiphilus sp. HI0043
TTGTTATATGGAAGCAATGCCTACAGGCTGGCCATTATGATTTCTGTGGTGAAAGAGGTCGGGTCGTTTTTATACTTGGGCTTTGCTAATAAAAAGACACCAATGAAGATACTGATGGAGATAAAGTAAGTGAGGCCTAATCATGAGGCATAGTCATAGCCTGACAAATCAGGGTCCTAGCTTACAAAGGACACTATTTGCTTATATTAGCATTATGTTGCTGTTGTTGTTGGTTGGAAGCTTTACGCTGAATATCACCACCATGCGTGACTATTTGCAGAATCAATTGCAGTCCCATGCACAGGATGCTGCTACTTCTTTGGGCTTGTCATTATCGACGAGTATAGATGCTCAAGATCGCGTGGCGGCAGCGCGAATTGTTGACACGATATTCGACAGTGGTGACTACAGAAAAATTGTTTTTTTTGACTTGAACGGTGCCGCCATTGTCGTGCGCGCTAACTCTTTAACTGTTGATACTGTCCCTGACTGGTTTGTCTCTCTGCTTGATCTAAAGGCCCCTGCCAAAAGTGCAGAAGTTGTAGCTGGTTGGAAACAGTTGGGCACGATTGTGGTAGAGAGTCATCCTGGTTACGCCTACCTTGAATTGTGGAAAGTGATTCGTTCTGAGTCAATTTGGTTTCTAAGTATTTTGGTGCTCGGCTTATTTGCAGCGCGTTGGCTATTAGCTGGTGTGTTAAAGCCTTTAAAACAGCTTCAGTTTCATGCACAGGAAATGAGTCATCGCCATTTTGATTTTAGGGCTCCTCATCCTGTATTCCGAGAGCTTGCAGGCGTTGCCGATGCGATGAATGATATGGCCAGGCAGCTTGGCGGGGTGTTTGAAGAGCAATTAAATTTGATCGAGGACCTGCGTCAGGCATCTTTTGTTGACACACTTACCGGCCTAAGTAACCGTGAAGGTTTTGATGGGCGTTTAAAGACAGAGCTGGATTCACAGCAGCACACAGCAAAAGGAAGTCTGGTCTTAGTGCAACTTAACGACTTTGGTGCAGTTAACGAGTCATTGGGGCGAGATCGAGGCGATGCTCTGTTGACGAGTGTTGCGCAGATACTGCAAAAATATGAACAGCGTCATCAGAATGCGTTTGCTGCGAGGCGAAGTGGTGCCGATTTTAGTGTGTTTATGCCGAGTGTTATGGATGATGAAATTGATGTCCTGGTGCCAAAAATGATATCAGAAATTTGTTCACTCTCTGATATCAAGCACTTGTTGCGCGATGATAGCGTGCATATCGGTGCGGCTTGCGTAAAGGCTGATGATACTGCTCGCACTTTGTTGTCTAAAGCTGATTTAGCCTTACGCCAAGCACAGTCAGATGGTATTTCCGGCTGGCGGCGTTATGCGCATATTCAGTCGGCAGAAGAGAGTATGCGAGAGGTGCATCAGGCAAATGAGTGGCGAAATATTTTGCAAGAGGTATTGCTGAGTCGAGATGTGAAGCTTCATACTCAAACAGTTTATGATGGTGAAGGAAAGGTTATGTATCAGCAGGTCCTTTCTCGAATTGAAGTAGAAGGCGAGCTGACTGTCGCTGGGACCTTCCTGCCGATGGCTGAGCGATTCGGATTGATGGTGCCCTTTGATCAGTTGGTTGTCGAGAAGGTGGTAGAGAGCCTGGCAGATCCAGAATTTTTGATGCAGCGAACTCACAATGAGTTGGCGCAAGGTGAAGCTGATAATCACCGATACTGTATTACCTTGTCTGAAGCTGCCTTGATAGATGAGCGCTTCTTGTCCTGGTTTGATCAGCAGCTTGTTCAGAACCCCAGCTTGGCGGAAATGCTAATTGTCGAAGTTCCAGAACATATCGTGAGTTATAATGAAAATGCCTTGGTCGTTTTGAGCAATATGGCAAAAGAGCATGGCTTTAGTCTATCGGTCGAGCGCTTTGGTGTAAGCTCGGTGCCATTTTCGTATTTACAGCGAGTGGATATTCACTACATCAAAGTTGACCATAGCTTTATTCGCAACGTTCAGGGCAGTCAATCAAATCAGTTCTTCCTGCGATCAGCGATCCAGATTGCACATGGTCAGGGAATTAATGTGATTGCTGTGGGTGTCGAGTCAGAAGACGAGTGGCAGGCTTTAAAAGAGCTGGGGATTGATGGCGCAATGGGGTACCATTTGAAACGGCCACAAGCAAATGAAGTATTTGCTTCATAGCAAGTGTTTGCAATTGAT
>NZ_LWEY01001223.1:0-24385 GCF_001634935.1 Oleiphilus sp. HI0043
TGTGATTAATTAGTGAGTATTGTATTGACCTTATTAAATAATGTTTGGCAGGTATAGATCATGGATCAGCTAGCTGAACATATTCTGGTGCTAGACCCTCATAAAGAGGACTTGTTACGCTTGGCAGATTATCTGTGTGCCAAGGGCTATCAAGTAAAAACTGCATCAACGATCGATAACGCAAACGAGTTATTGGCAAGTACTTCAGTAGATTTGGTGTTTGCTGATGTAACCAATGCCGATATTGCTCACTTATCATTGGGTCAGGCTGATAGTTACCTTATCCCTTTGGTTGTTGTATCGGAAACGCCAAACTCTGGTGATGTGGTCGCGTGTTTAAGAGCAGGTGCTTCGGACTACATTCTAAAACCTGTCAATGACTATATTAATGTTGATCATGTGATCGATAGAATCCTAGAGAAGGTTCGTTTAAGTAAGCATAATAAGCATTTACAGAAAGAGCTTGAAGAAGGCTATAAGAAACTGAGCGCGGGTCTCCAGGAATTGAGGGCTGACCAAAAAGCCGGCTTGCAAATTCAAAAGAAAATGCTGCCAAAAAATGAAAAGAAAGTGAACGATATTTTCTTTGAGCATCGAGTGATGCCATCTTTGTACTTAAGCGGCGATTTCTTAGACTATTTTAATCTTGACGATCATCGTAGCTTATTTTATTTTGCCGACGTTTCTGGTCATGGTGCATCGTCTGCATTTGTGACGGTATTGCTGAAAAACCTGACGATGCGTTTAAAGCGTAACTTTAAACGCGGCTCTAGTGATGAGATTTCGTGTCCGAATGATTTCTTGAAGCGTGTTAATCTTGAGCTGTTGGCAAGTGATTTGGGAAAGCATGTAACGATGTTTGCAGGTATTCTCGATGAGAAAAACCAGGAATTACGATATTCGGTAGGAGGGCATTTCCCTATGCCAGTATATTGTGAGCAAGGGCGGGCAGAGTATTTAGAAGGTAAAGGAATGGCCGTTGGTTTATTTCCTGAGCCAGAATTCGAAGTCTACCATCGGAAAATTACACCGGAATTTCGAATCACGGTATTTTCTGACGGTATTCTCGAGGTGATGCCCGGCGAGACTTTGAATGATAAGGAACAGCTACTACTGGACGTTGTAGCAGAAAACAGGGCGGGTGTAGCGGAGCTATTCTCTTCCTTAGGCTTGGACGACTTAAAAGAAATACCTGATGATATTGCCTTTCTTTCGGTGAGTGCAGTCAGTGACGGAAGTAAAAGGTAGCGATATGCAGAACATACGTTCCATATTGAATATGTCAATCACAAGCATTAAAGGTTGAGCGACTATGTCTAAATGTAAAATACTACAAGCAGAATGCAGCGGCGTTTATGTGTTGAAATTGGTGGGAGAGGTTCGATTGAATCTTTGCTCAACGATTGACTCTGCTATTGAAGCAATGACGTCTGACCCTGAATTTGCATCAATCGTTGTTGATTTGAGTGAGACGACTTTAATTGACAGTACCACTTTAGGTTTGCTTGCTCGCTTGGCTATTCAGGCGAAGCAAAAAAGCCACTTCTTGCCTTCCATTGTATCGACTAACCCTGACATTACTCGTGTCATAACGACAATGGGCTTCGAAAGTGTCTATCTTATTCTAACTGAACCGGCAGACTCGAGCCAACGACTGACTGAGCTGGCACCCCAAGATATTACCGAAGAAGAATTAAGAACCAATGTTCTCAATGCTCACAAGGTTTTGATGAACCTGAACGAGCACAACCGTGAACAGTTCAAAGACTTAGTGGCGACACTTGAAGGCGATGTAGAGGAACAGGCCTTTGTTGCGGGCTAAGGTGAATAAAGCTTAGTTATTAATATTATGTCAGGAAGCAAAGTATTTTGGCTTTCCTGCTTCAGGTTTCTCTTGTGACCTTCTATTATTGTCTTGCAGCAAAAAGAGCTGGCAAACAAGTCTAATCAACTAAACAAGAGATCTTAAATCATGTCACATAGCAAATCGGCTATCGCTGTTCTGGGTGGTGGAAGTTTTGGAACTGCGATTGCTAATATTGCTGCCGAAGCCGGGATTAAGACATATTTATGGATGCGCAGTGAAGAATCCGTAGAGTCCATTATTCAAACCAGGGTTAATACCAAGTATCTGCCTGATTTGTCCTTGCATGAAAACCTAATTCCAACAACGAGCTTAAGTGACGCCGTTGACAATGCCTATATCGTATTTTTTGCCGTGCCGAGTAAATCTTTTCGGGCAGTTGTAGAAAATGCAAAATCCTATCTTAAGCCTGATCAATGGGTGGTGAGCACTACAAAAGGGATCGAGCCGGGCACACTAAACCTGATGAGTGATATTTTGCGGGCAGAGCTTCCCGGTTTTCAGGTGGGCGTTATGGGCGGGCCAAACCTAGCCAAGGAAATAGCCAAACATGAGCTAACGGCCACGGTGATTGCAAGCGAGTCCTCAGACTTAAGAAAGGGTGTTCAGGATGCACTAGGCTGCTCCTATTTTAGAGTCTATGCCAGTGCTGATGTTTATGGTGTTGAGTTAGGCGGCGCGTTGAAGAATATTTACGCTATTATGGCGGGTGTCGCTGCAGCCAAGGGTTTGGGTGAGAATACGATTGCCATGCTGCTTACACGAAGCCTGGCTGAAATGGGGCGCTTTGCGCAAACGCAGGGTGCTAATCCGCTCACTTTCCTAGGTTTGTCGGGCGTGGGTGATTTGATTGCGACCTGTAGTTCCCCGCTAAGTAGGAATTACCGGGTGGGTTATGCCTTTGGTAAAGGGAAAACCTTGGAGCAGGCCGTAGAGGAGTTGGGTGAAGTTGCGGAAGGGGTGAATACTCTGGCTCAGGTTAAGCGCTATGCGGACGATAACGATATATATATGCCATTAGTACAGGGCTTATATATGATGATTTACAAACAGGTACCTTTGTCAGTTATCATCGAAAAATTGATGTCTGGTGAGCAGAATACTGATGTTGAATTTACTTTAGCAAAGCACGAGGTGTAGCGCGTGATAAAAGTTTTATATTTGATCCTTTTTTGTTTGATTTATAGTCTTACTGATATTGTTTTGGTTGTAATCGCTCTCGTTCAAACCGTGTTAAAGCTTTCAACGGGAGAGCCTAGTGAATCTTTAAAAGATGCCGGTAGGACTTTGGGCTTGTACCTAAAACAAATTAGTGAATTCCTGAGCTACGCAAGTGAAGTGAAGCCCTATCCATTTTCTGATTGGCCGCAAGCAAAAGCTAAAGACAAGCTTCTGGATGAGATTAAGTAGCGATGAAGCTCTTTATTTCCAGGCATGGTGAGGCATCATTTTATGCAGAAAGCGACTTCTCTCGCCCCTTGACAGAAAGAGGTGTGCAGCAGACAAGTGCTTTAGCAAAAGAGCATTTGAGTATATTAAGTGAGGTGAGCCAAATTTGGGTGAGCCCCTTACTAAGAGCTCAGCAGACGGCAAAGGTTTATCAAGACCAGCTGAAGTGCGATGTTCATACCAAGCCTTTTATTACACCCGACTCCTCGCCGAAACAAGTGCTTCGTCAGCTTAATCAGGCCGGAATTGATAATGTGCTGTTGGTATCGCATCAGCCATTGGTCGGAGACTTAGTGAGCCTATTGGTTGAAGGTAATACCTATCAACCTCATCCTTTTATCACGAGTGAGCTAGTAGTACTGGAGCTTGAGCTGATGGAAGCCGGCCTAGCTTATTTACACCAGGATCTTATCCCGCACTAATAATTCACAGGTCTCTTTGTTAGCCCGGTGTGCTCTTAAGCCGGGATCCATGAGGGTCAGAACGAGGTATCGACGTAGCTGGTTTCCTGGTAAAAACACCTCGGGAATGATGAGTTCGGGGAGATGTTCTACTCTGCCCTGAATTGCACCCATTTTATAGAGGAGCTCTATAGAGAATTATTATTCCTCTGTGCAGCAAAGCGCTCCGTGCCCTCTGTGGTTAAGGGGTTTAATCTTGAAATCAAAACCAAAAAACAAATCCACCACAGAGGACACAGAGCGGCAGGTGGCCTGCACGGAGAAAGCCAAAAGAAGGGTTCTTAAATGAATGACTCCAATTATTTAGACTAAGTCGCGCAGAATCTCTACAGCCCGGTTGATCACTCGCTTGGTGGTATAAAAGTGCGGGGAAAAACGAATACCTCCTCCCCGGTTTGCACAGATTACTTTACGTGACATAAGTGTTTGATATAGCTCAGTGCTGTCCTTCCCCTCAATGCGAAAGCAGATAATGCCACTTTGACGCGCTTGGTTTTTATTTTCAGGAGAAATGAAACAAAGGTCATCAATGGTTTGTAATTGTGCCTTCAGATAGTTCGTTCGTTCGCATATGGCTTGATGAATATTGTCGATGCCTATATCCAGCAGTAGCCCCAAACTGGCATTTAAAGCCTGTACCCCCAGCATGTTGGGGCTGCCACACTCAAAGCGTTTTGCGTCCTTTGCTGGCGTCCATTCGGGCGAGTCGTAGTTGCCGCGCTGTTCGATCATATGCCAACCGAATTGATTGATCTTCAGTGTTTCGATATGTATGCCTTTCACATAGAAAAGCGCTAAACCTTCGGCGGCCATCATCCACTTATGTCCATCGGCAACAATGAAATCAGCATCGATTAAGGTTTGATCGAAAGGTAATGCGCCCAGACTTTGTATGGCATCCACACAAAGGAGGCATTGTTCTGCTTTGCATAGCTGGCTAAGAGACGGGAGGTCAATTGTAATGCCGCTTGCATACTGAACAGAGCTAATAGAAACCAGCCTGGTCTTGGGGCTTATCAGCTGTTGTATCGCCTGCACAGGGTCTTGTTTGTCTATATCTGCTACGTTTACAGTGACACCAAACTGGCTCAGGGATTCCCAGACTATGCGATTAGACGGAAATTCCTGATTGCTGATAATTACTTCATCACCTGCTTGCCATTCAATGCCATAGGCAATCATTGACAGTGCCTCGGAGGTGTTTTTTGCCAGTGCGATTTCATGGGTAGATGATAGGCCGATTAACTTGGCCAAGCGCTCGCGCAGTTCTTGCTCGACCTGTAACCATTGAGGGTAGTGCTGAGCGCCGCTGTAAACATTTTCTTTGGCGAACCTGGCAACGGCTAGCTCCGTACATGCAGGCCAAGGGCTTACCGCAGCGTGATTCAGGTAGCATAATTCCTTGTCTTGAGGGAATTGTGTTTCAGCTTGGGGGAAATGGGTAAAGCTTGGCATGTTGACACCGTTTTGAGCTTGTTGGACCGGGAGAAGCTCTGATGATATACGAAATAAGATGGCATTTTAATGTTTTCGTATCTGATCAGGGCATTCTTTAAAACGCCGATGTCGATGGAGACTAAAGCAGTGCCGACAGAGCTTTCTTTTGTTAAGCTGTTCTGCCTGATTCAAAGCTTGCGTTTATAGCGAGCTTTGTGGCGAGTGTATGTGGAAGGTTTTGTGAATTTATCGGTAAAAGCTATGCAAGCTCAGCGCATAGATCTTTGGCTCTGTTCCGTTGAACGTATAAATGTGGCGTCTCATATTGATGAGTTTCTTGCTCTTTTGAGTGAGGACGAACGTGTGCGATACGAACGTTTTGTCTTTGAAAAAGATCGTCATGTATATCTCGTATCGCGCTATCTCTTACGCACCTTGCTTAGCCGATATCTCCCCGGGAATTCACCTAAAACATGGTGCTTTAATTATAATGATTACGGTAAACCTGAATTGCCGAATTACCCGCTGAGCTTTAATTTGTCGCATTCTGACAATCATATCGTACTGGCTTTTTCTCGTGATGAGGTGTTGGGGGTGGACATTGAATCGCATAAGCGTGAGGTTGATTTTCAGCCTTTGGCCAAATACTCGTTTTCAACCAAGGAATACGCCCAGATAGAGAAGCTCGACCAAGAAGCATTTCGAGATCGTTTCTTTTCTCTCTGGACTTTGAAAGAAGCTTATATGAAAGCAGATGGGCGAGGCATGTCTATTCCGCTTAAAAGCTTTTCCTTTCTATTTGATGATTCTAATCGTTATTTGGCGCGTTTTGAGCCGGAGCAAAAAAGCGATTCTGACCCTTGGCTTTTTTGGCAGTTCGAAACAGATTTAGACTGCTTTATCTCTCTTGCTACTCAGTCTAATGGACTTGCTAGGGGGGAATATCGTATCGAAACTAAAGAAATTACCGGTCTCGATAAGGTTCGTGAGCTCAGTTTGCCCCATAGAGAGCTCGCTAATAAAGACTTGTGTTAGAATAAACGATTAGATTCAACCAATAGTTGCCGTGATTATTTTATGAATTATTTGCCTATCAATTACATTGAGCCCGTATTTCGTCCACCTTCAGAAGCTAAGTCTTTGATTCTTCAAGTTACCAATGGTTGTTCATACAATAAGTGCACCTTTTGCGATATGTATACAGCTGAACAGAAGAAGTTCAAGCCCAAAAAGATCGAAGAGATAGAGCAAGAAGTGAGTGCAGTGGCGAAGAGCATGCCGAATGTCGGGCGTTTCTTTTTGGCAGATGGTGATGCAATGACTTTGTCGTTCCGCCGCCTCAAAGAAATACTTGAGTGTATTAATCGCTACTTTCCAGATAAAGAACGTGTTACTGCTTATTGCTTACCCAGAAATATTAAGAAAAAAACGGTAGAAGAGCTGGCTGAGTTGAGAGCGTTAGGCCTAAGCATGGTATATGTGGGCTGTGAATCCGGTGACGACAAAGTCTTGGAATGTGTGGTTAAGGGTGAGACTTACGAAAGCTCTAAAGACGCCTTACTCAAGTTAAAAGCTGCAGGCATCAAGTCTTCCGTGATGATATTAAATGGCTTGGGTGGCAAGAAGTTTTCAAAGCAACATGCCGTTAACTCTGCCAAGCTTATGAATGAAACACAGCCAGAGTTTGTATCGACGTTAGTAGTTTCTTTTCCGATGGGTGAAGAGCGCTTTAGGGCTGGATTTAATGGTGATTACGAGCCATTAGAACAATTGGATTTATTTCATGAGATTCGTACCCTGATTGCTAATTTTGAACTGGAAAATACAGTATTCCGTTCCGACCACGCGTCTAATTATTTGGTGCTAAAAGGTAATTTAGGGGCAGATAAGCAAGCGATGCTAAGTAAAATTGATCTGGCTTTGAATAAGCCTGGTGCAATTCCTCTTAGGCAAGAGTGGCAGCGAGGCCTATAACTATGGCAAAAATAGATGGTGAGGGGCTGCATAGGGACCTACCGACAATCGCGACCCAGATAAGAGAATTAGTTGGCGAGGATGATAGCTTGCCACCTGTTGAAACGTGGCAGCCGGAGCGAGTTGGCGAGATAGATATACGTATTGATTCCCAGGGTGAGTGGTATTATCAGGGAGACAAGATGGAGCGGCAGGCAGTGGTTCGCCTGTTGTCGCGGATATTACGCCGTGATGGTGAAGATTTCTTCCTGGTGACGCCTTACGAGAAAATGAAAATTACGGTGGATGATGCGCCCTTTGTTGTCGTGATGGTAGATCGCGAAGGTGAGGGTGAAGCGCAAAAGCTGCATTTTTCTACCCAGCTAGGCGATTACTTCACCTTGTCGGCAGATCACCCGCTCGAGGTAAGCTATAACGAACGCCAGGAACCGTCGCCATACGTGAAGGTAAGACATGGGCTTATGGCAAAATTGAGTCGGCCGGTTTATTACGAGTTAGCAGATTATATTTGTGAGCGCTCGGAGCAAGATACTGAGCTTGGTGTTTGGAGTGCTGGGCAGTTTTTTAAATTTTAGAGAGGTGCGTATGTCGCACCCCATTTGTATTTTAAGGTTAACGAATTAGGTTTGAAAGCTTAGGGTTAGGCTTCTTGTTCTTCTTAAGTAGCACCGCGATTTTTCCTATTGTTTGAACTAGCTCGGCGCCACTTTGTTCGACCAGCTCAGTGATGAGTGCACTGCGGTCATCGCGGTCACCAATTGCTACTTTAACTTTAATTAGCTCATGATCATTGAGTGCGCGATTCAGTTCTTCCATTAGGCCTTCGCTTAAACCTTTATCTCCGACTATAATCACCGGGTTTAGGTTGTGTGCGATAGTGCGATAATGTTTTTTGTCTGCAGAACTTAAGCTCATGAAAATAACCCGTAGTAGAAATCGTATAGTAAGTAAAAGTATTAACGGCGCGCATTCTAACAGTTATTTTATTTGATTGATAATGCCGCTAAATGTCAGGCTTATGCTCTGACAGGGCAGCGAGAATTTTTAAAGAGGGTGGTATGGCTCGTTCAAAATCAAGTTCCAAGTGGTTGAAAGAGCACTTCGATGATCAGTATGTAAAACAGTCACAGGAAGATGGGTATCGTTCTCGTGCCAGCTACAAATTGTTAGAGATTCAAAAAAAAGACCGCCTGTTTAAGCCGGGTATGACGGTGATTGACCTGGGGGCAGCGCCTGGTGGTTGGACTCAGGTAGCGCAAGAGCTGGTTGGGCCAAGTGGAAAGGTAATCGCTAGCGATATTTTATCTATGGATGCCTTGCCTGATGTGACTTTTGTTCAGGGTGACTTTACTGAAGAAGACGTGTTTGATCGTCTTATGGCAGAAATTGATGGTCAAGTAGACCTTGTAATCTCAGATATGGCCCCCAATATGAGTGGGAATGCTGCTTCTGATATACCCAATGCGATGTATCTGGTTGAGTTAGCTCTGGATATGGCGCGACAAACTTTAAAACCTAATGGCGCATTTATCGCTAAGGTTTTTCAGGGGGAGGGCTTTGACTCCTTGATTGGAGATATGCGACAGATGTTTACTAAGGTATATAGCCGTAAGCCGGACGCTTCAAGGGCCCGCTCGCGGGAAATCTATCAAGTAGGTGTTGGGTTTAAGGGTTGAATGCCTTACAAATTAAAGGTGTTTAAAACTCCTGTCAGGGCATAGCTATTTAAGAAATCAGGCGGTATATTGAGCCACTTTGGTTTTGCTTTGTTGTCGACTTATGTCGTGTAAGTTTTGAAATGTCTCGGAATATTATTTCGGGAAATACTAAATTAGTTTGTTTAATCGTAAATTAAGTATCTAAAGATACTGGTAAAAGAGGGATTCTCCTTTGAATGACATGGTAAAAAACCTGGTTCTGTGGTTGGTGATAGCAGCAGTTTTGTTGACAGTGTTTAACAACTTCAATGGCCAACAAAAAGTGAAGCCAATGGACTATTCACAATTCATAGAATTAGTTCAAGGGGGGCAGGTTAAGGAAGTTGCCATTGATGGTTTGCACTTTGATGTGGTGACGACCGATGGGCGTCATTATGAAACCGTTCGTCCAATGGTTGAAGACCCTGGCTTAATGCATGACCTGATTGAGAACAAGGTTCGGGTTGTTGGTAAGGAGCCAGAGCAGCAAAGTATTTGGACTCAGCTGCTAGTCGCTTCATTCCCTATTCTTGTCATTATCGCTGTATTTATGTTTTTTATGCGCCAGATGCAGGGCGGCGGTGGCGGCAAGGGACCAATGTCGTTCGGTAAGAGTAAAGCTCGTTTAATGAGTGAAGACCAAATTAAGACAACCTTTGCTGATGTGGCCGGTGTTGATGAAGCTAAAGAAGATGTTAAAGAGCTTGTAGAGTTTTTGCGGGATCCAAGCAAATTTCAACGCTTGGGTGGCAAGATTCCACGTGGCGTATTGATGGTTGGTCAGCCGGGTACCGGTAAGACATTGCTTGCCAAGGCAATTGCCGGTGAAGCAAAAGTTCCTTTCTTCTCAATTTCTGGTTCTGACTTTGTAGAAATGTTTGTCGGTGTGGGTGCTTCACGTGTGCGTGATATGTTCGAGCAGGCCAAGAAGCAATCTCCTTGTATTATCTTTATCGATGAGATCGATGCTGTCGGTCGCCATCGTGGTGCGGGTATGGGTGGTGGTCATGATGAGCGTGAGCAAACACTGAACCAGCTCTTGGTAGAGATGGACGGCTTTGAAGGTAGTGAAGGTGTCATTGTTATTGCTGCAACCAATAGGCCGGATGTTCTAGACCCAGCATTGTTAAGACCGGGGCGTTTTGACCGTCAAGTTGTGGTCGGTTTGCCAGATATACTTGGTCGTGAGCAAATTCTGAAGGTGCATATGAAAAAGGTGCCTTTAGCTGAGGATGTTGCGCCAAGTTTGATTGCCCGTGGTACGCCAGGATTTTCAGGTGCTGACTTGGCGAACCTGGTTAACGAAGCTTCCCTGTTTGCGGCACGAGCTGATAAGCGTGCAGTTGAAATGACAGACTTTGAGCTTGCTAAAGATAAGATTATGATGGGCGCAGAGCGCAAGTCTATGGTGATGTCTGAGAAGGAAAAGCTTAATACGGCTTATCATGAAGCGGGACATGCAATTGTTGGTCGTGTTTTACCAGAACATGATCCGGTTTATAAGGTAAGTATTATTCCGAGAGGTCGTGCTTTGGGTGTGACGATGTTCCTGCCTGAAGAAGATCGTTATAGCTTGAGTCGCAAGCAGCTTATCAGCCAGATTTGTTCGCTTTATGGTGGCCGAATTGCCGAAGAAATGACATTAGGTATGGATGGTGTCACAACCGGCGCATCAAACGATATTCAGCGTGCGACAGAGATTGCTAGAAATATGGTAACCAAGTGGGGCTTGTCCGATAAGTTAGGGCCCTTGCTTTATGATGATGCCCAAGAAGAAGTGTTTTTAGGAAAGTCCGCTGGCAGTGGCGGTTCTCATGTGGCGGGTGCTACACGTAATGAAATTGATACCGAAGTGCGTTCAATTATTGATACATGTTATGCGCAAGCACAAAAAATCCTCGAGGATAATCGTTCAATTCTTGATGCAATGGCGGATGCTTTGATGAAGTATGAAACCATTGATTCTGAGCAGATTGATGACTTGATGGACGGTAAGGATCCACGTGAGCCAAAAGGCTGGTCAAGTAACGGTCGTAACGATAACGATGGTTCGAGCGACAAAAAAGCCGATAGCGAAGATGATAAGGTTGTGGATATCGCTGATGGCAAAAAGCCAACTGACGAGACTGGAGAGCAGGGTTAGGTTCTCCAGAGATGTGTTTAGTTAAATTATGAGTCAATTGTTCAAGTTCGCCAGTCGAGAGCTCGATCTGGCGACAACTCAAGTGATGGGTGTTCTTAATGTAACACCCGATTCCTTTTCTGACGGTGGTCAGTACTCTAATCTCGATTCAGCACTAAATCAGGTTGAAATAATGCTTGCTCAAGGGGCGAGTATTATTGATGTGGGCGGTGAGTCTACTCGTCCAGGTGCACAGCCAGTAAGCGTTCAAGAAGAGCTTGATCGTGTTTGTCCTGTTGCTGAAAAAATTCTTCAAAACTTCGATGTCGTATTATCGGTCGATACTAGTACACCGCAAGTCATGCGTGAAACCGTTGCGCTGGGCGCTGGTTTGATTAATGATGTTCGGGCATTTACGCGACCTGGCGCGGTCGAAGCCGTTGCGGGTGCGAATGTCGCCTTGTGTGTCATGCATATGCAAGGTAAGCCCGATACAATGCAAATTCAGCCAGAATATACGTCGGTTGTGGAAGAGGTTGAGGCCTTTTTACTTTCGCGTATTAATACGCTCAAGTCTGCTGGGGTTGATGATCAGCGTTTGATTGTCGATCCAGGTTTTGGTTTTGGTAAAACGCTTTCCCATAATCTGAGCTTATTAGCTGGCATTGAGCGACTAAAACGTATGGGGTACCCTGTGTTGGTTGGGGTTTCTAGAAAGTCCATGTTTGCTGACTTGCTGGGACGAGATGTAGAACAGCGTTTAGCTGGAAGTTTGTCTGCTGCGACACTTGCTGCCTGGCAAGGGGCCGAGATCGTAAGGGTTCATGATGTTGTTGAGACGGTTGATGCGGTGCGTGTTGTTGATGCTGTAAAGCGTGCAGGTTAGGTTTATTTAAGGGTTTTAGGGAAAAGATATGTCTTCAAGAAAATACTTTGGTACAGATGGAATTCGTGGCTGCTTGGGTGAAGGTGCAATTACACCAGAGTTTATGCTTAAGCTGGGTTGGGCTTGTGGTAAGGTTTTCAAGAAAGAAGGCCTCAGGAATCGTGTCATTATTGGTAAAGATACGCGAATATCCGGTTACTTGTTTGAGTCTGCGCTTGAGGCAGGTTTATCTGCAGCGGGTATGGATGTGCGCTTATTGGGCCCAATGCCTACACCAGCCGTTGCGTACTTGACGCGAACCTATAGGGCAAATGCCGGTATTGTTATTAGTGCTTCCCATAACCCTTATCATGATAACGGTATTAAGTTCTTTTCTTCTAAGGGTTTGAAGTTGGATGATGCTGTTGAATTAGAGATTGAATCTTGGCTTGATAAAGACCTTGAAGTCGTAGCGCCCGACCTGCTAGGTAAGGCGAAACGTATTGATGATGCAATTGGCCGTTATGTCGAATGCTGTAAGGCGACCATTCCTTCGTCGATGTCTTTGACTGGTATGAAAATTGTGCTGGATTGTGCGCATGGTGCAACCTACCAGGTGGCGCCTTATGTCTTTAAAGAATTGGGTGCAGAAATCACCACAATTGGTGTGCAACCAGATGGTTTGAATATTAATCGTGATGTAGGTTCGACAAGCCCTCAGGCGCTTGTTGACAAGGTATTAGAAGTTGAGGCTGATCTCGGGATTGCATTTGATGGCGACGGTGACCGTGTCATCATGGTTGATCATAAAGGTGAAGTGGTTGATGGTGATGAGCTGATTTATATTATTGCCAGGAATCGTCAGCAGGCTGGTCGCTTGGAAGGTGGGGTTGTCGGTACATTAATGACGAACTTTGGTGCAGAGCTGGCATTGCAAAAGCTGAATATTCCTTTTGTTCGTGCAAATGTGGGCGACCGCTATGTGATGGAGCAGCTAGTGAAGAATGGCTGGGAGCTTGGTGGTGAGAACTCAGGCCATATTATTTGCTTTGATAAAGCGAGCACGGGTGATGCAACTATTGCTGCGTTGCAGGTTCTTATTTCCTTATGGCGTGACGGTAAGAGCTTGCATGAGTTGAAGTCCGAGATGACTAAGCTTCCACAGGTGTTGAAGAACGTACGAATTAAAGAAAAAACAGACCCCATGTCAAACGATGTTATTGCCCAGGCTGTTAAAGAGCAAGGTGAGCGTTTGGCAGGGCAGGGTAGAGTGTTGTTGAGAGGCTCGGGTACGGAGCCTCTAATCCGGGTTATGGCTGAGGGCGAGGATGCGGACTTGGTGAATTCAGTGGTGAACTCTCTGGTTGAAACGGTCCAGAATGCAATTGGTTAAGTAATTGGGTAAAAAGTCGTAATGGGTTGCTTGTAAGTAAAGATTAACTCGGTTAGTATTTGCGCCCTTCTGAAAAGCTGGTGTTATATATGCGTAGCAAGATTGTTGCGGGAAATTGGAAAATGAATGGTAGTGTTGCATTTATGCAGGACTACTTGCAGGCATTTAGCGATCAAGCATCGTCTAACGT
Source organism: Oleiphilus sp. HI0043 (assembly GCF_001634935.1). Lineage (NCBI taxonomy): Bacteria > Pseudomonadati > Pseudomonadota > Gammaproteobacteria > Oceanospirillales > Oleiphilaceae > Oleiphilus > Oleiphilus sp. HI0043. The sequence goes on from NZ_LWEY01001223.1 coordinate 13,453, forward strand.
GCCTGACGATGTGCAAGTGCTAATCGCACCGCCGACAGTTTTACTTTCCGGCTTTTTTGAAGCAAGTAAAGACTCCGGTATCCAGTTGGCAGCTCAGAATGTTGCTGGTTTTGACGAAGGTGCGTTTACTGGTGAAGTATCTGCGCCTATGTTGAGCGATGTAGGTTGTCAGTGGTCGTTAGTTGGGCACTCAGAGCGTAGAGCTTTGTTCGGAGAGACTGATAGTGATGTTGTTGCTAAAATCTCCCGTTTGCTAAAGGCTGGTATTAAGCCGGTTTTGTGTGTAGGTGAGACTCTGGAAGATCGAGAAGGTGGTAGAGCGCAGGAAGTTGTTGCGACGCAAGTCGGCGCTGTGCTGAAGCAATTTTCTTCGCAAGAACTGTCTGATTTGCTTATTGCTTATGAGCCGGTTTGGGCAATTGGGACAGGCGAAACAGCAACGCCAGAGCAAGCTCAGGAAATGCACGCTTATATTCGGCAGCAGGTTTCAGAAAAGTCTGCGGACTTAGCTGAAAATATGGCAATTCTGTACGGTGGTAGTGTTAATGTAAAAACCGCCAAAGAATTGTTTGGTCAGGATGATATTGATGGTGGGCTAGTTGGTGGCGCATCATTAAAAGTGAGCGACTTTTTACAAATCTGTAAGAGCGCTGGTTAGTAATTTTTATTGTTGTTTGTTGCAATTAAGAGTTTGAGGCTCTTGATGGGGCGGGCAACTAGAGTAGAAAAATAGGCTAAAAGTATGGAATGGTTAGAGACTGCCGTTATTGTGGTGCATATTCTGGTATCACTAGGTTTGATTGGTTTGGTTTTGCTGCAGCAAGGTAAGGGTGCTGAAGCGGGTGCTTCCTTTGGTGGTGGTGCGTCACAAACCGTTTTTGGTAGTCAGGGTAGTGGTAGCTTCCTAACACATATGACCAAATACTTTGCGATTGTATTCTTTATTACCAGTATTTCTCTGGCGGTGATCGCTAAGCAGAAATCAGAAATTTCTGCAGATGATTTCATTGCGCCTGTTGCTGAGCTTGAAACCTCAGGAACTGATGAGTCGGCGACAGAGTTAGAAGGCGGTGAGTCAATTGATACGGCTGCGAAAGATGCGATGCCTGCCGAGTCAGCGGCGCCAGAGTTAGAATAAGTTTTTGGTTTTTGCCCAAGTGGTGGAATTGGTAGACACGCTATCTTGAGGGGGTAGTGGCGTAAGCCGTGCCGGTTCAAGTCCGGCCTTGGGCACCAACTTAGAAAGCCTGTCACGTTTGTGACGGGCTTTTTGCTTTTCTGGGTTTAAGTTATTTGTTCAAGTAATAGATCAATTGTGGGTAATGAACTGTAAGGTACAGTGCTTAACGGTTGACCCATTAAGGTTTGGTGCATATAATGCGGCCGAATATTGCTGCGCACGAGTATAGTCCAAGCTTGTTTATTGCTTTGATTAATATTGCTGATGTTGATTTATTAGATGTTAGCTTGTGGAAATCAACGATGCGTGAGAAAAATCTGGTAAAAGCCGCCTTTGGTGGTCTCTTGAGTGTTACTCAGAGGCTCGGTTGTTTAAGGTTGTGGTGGCTTTTTCGTGTGATGGGCTTTATGCCCATTTTTTGTTTCTGAAATATGAAAAACGGTACTGCCATTGTCTGCAAAAAAGAAGCTGTTAGAAGAATTGATTGAACCGGTCATTGAAGGGCTGGGTTACGAGTGTTGGGGTATTGAATATATGTCCCAGGGTAAGCACTCTGTGTTGCGTGTGTTTATTGAAAGCGCACAAACCGAAGAAAAACAAGAAACTGAAGTCCCTGGTGAAGTAGATGAAAATATCACTGAGGAACAGGCCAGGGAAAGCGGCATAGAGCTCAAAGATTGTGAGCTGGTGAGCCGTCAGTTGAGTGGTGTAATGGATGTAGAAGATCCGATAAACGGAGAGTATACCTTGGAGGTTTCTTCGCCAGGCATGGATCGTCCATTATATAAGCTAAATCACTATGAACGGTTTCAGGGGCACCAAGTTGCCTTGAAATTACGCATGGCCTATGAAGGTCGTCGCAAGTACAGTGGTTTACTAAAAGGATTGGAAGGAAATGATATTGTTCTTCAGGTTGGTGAAGAAGAATTTTTATTTCCTATTGAAGCGATTGAAAAAGCGAACGTAGTGCCGCAGTTTGATTGAATTTGAAGATTGGAGCGAATGACGCGATGAATAAAGAAATTTTGCTAGTTGTTGAAGCAGTTTCAAATGAAAAGGGTGTTGAAAAAGATATTATTTTTGAAGCGATTGAACTGGCTTTAGCGGCAGCAACCAAAAAACGTTACGAAGACGAAGAAGACGCCAATATTGAAGTTAAGATCGACCGTAAGACTGGTGATCACGAAACCTTCAGGCATTGGACTATCGTTGATAATGAAGCTGTTCCAGGTTTGGGTACCGAGTTGACAATGCAGGAAGCAGAGGAAATAGATACATCTCTGCAACCAGGCGATATTCATACCGAACAGGTTGAATCAATTTCATTCGGTCGAATTGGTGCTCAGGCAGCAAAGCAGATTATTGTCCAGAAAGTTCGCGAAGCAGAGCGAGAGAAGATTGTCGATAGTTATCGCGATCGCGTCGGTGAACTTGTTTCAGGTACCGTGAAGAAAGTAACACGAGATAATGTGATTGTTGATCTAGGTAACAATGCTGAGGCATTACTTCCTCGTGAGAATCTGATCGCTCGTGAAGTTTTCCGAATGGGCGACCGTGTTAGGGCGCTTCTAGAAGAAATTCGAGTTGAAGTTCGTGGCCCTCAACTTATTCTGAGCCGTTCAGCGCCAGGTATGTTGATCGAGTTGTTTAAAATTGAAGTGCCTGAGATTTCAGAAGAAGTTATCGAGATTCGTGCCGCGGCGCGTGATCCAGGTTCTCGAGCTAAAATCGCTGTAAAAACTAATGATAAGCGAATTGATCCGGTTGGTGCTTGTGTTGGTATGCGTGGAGCACGAGTTCAGGCCGTCTCAGGTGAGTTAGGTAATGAGCGTGTCGATATCATCGTCTGGGATGATAACCCGGCTCAGCTAGTGGTTAACGCCATGGCGCCTGCCGAGGTTGCTTCTATCGTAGTAGACGAAGAAACAAATTCCATGAACGTTGCGGTATCTGAAGATAACTTGGCTATGGCAATCGGTCGAGCAGGGCAAAATGTTCGTCTGGCTGGTGAATTGACCGGCTGGGAATTGAACGTTATGTCTGAAGAAGATGCAGGTAAGCAGCAGGAAGAAGAGGTTGGCAAGTATGTTGACTTGTTTATCGAAACGCTTGATGTAGATGAAGACTTGGCGACTGAGTTGGTAAATGAGGGCTTTACTTCACTAGAAGAAGTCGCCTATGTACCGATTGAGGAAATGTTAGAGATTGACGCCTTCGATGAAGATATTGTTGAAGAGTTACGTCGTCGTGCAAAAGATGCCTTATTGAATAAAGCTTTGGCTTCCGAAGAGGAACTCGAAGGTAAAGAGCCTGCAGAGGATCTATTGGCAATGGACGGCATGGACCAGCATTTGGCTTTGGTTCTTGCTAGTAAAGGTATTGTCACGATGGAAGATCTTGCAGAACAGTCTATCGATGAGTTAATGGAAGTCGATGGGATGGATGAAGAAAAAGCCGGGCAGTTAATTATGACTGCACGAGCACCTTGGTTTGAAAACCAGGAATAAAGACGGGAGTCAGGAGAATTAATCATGTCTGAAGTAACTGTCAAAAAACTGGCAAATGATATAGGTGCACCGGTCGACCGACTGTTAAAGCAAATCGCGGATGCAGGTTTACCTGCTCGTGATGAGAGCTCGGTTGTTACTGATGAAGAAAAGCAAACTTTGCTGACTTTCTTAAAGAAAAGTCATGGCGAAGAAAATGACGAGCCTAAGAAAATCACACTGAAGCGCAAGACGACATCAACTTTGAAGATGTCAGCGGGTCAAGGTAAGTCAAAAACAGTTAATGTTGAGGTGCGTAAGAAACGTACCTATGTGAAGCGCCCGGAAGTCTCTTTAGAGCTTGAACAGCAGAAGAAAGAAGAGGCAGAACGAGCAGCTAAACTAGCCGAAGAAGTTGCTGCTAAGAAAGCACAAGAAGCGAAAGAAGCTGAAGAGAAAGCTCGAAAAGAGCAAGAAGCCAAAGAGGCTGAAGCTAAGCGTGAAGCGGAAGATGCTAAGAAAAGTGAAGCGAAAGCGCCGAAGGCTGAAGTACCAGTGACGCCTGCTGAGCTTGAAACAAACGAAAAGCATAAAAAGCACAAGAAGAAAGAAAAAGTGCCTGTTGTGGATGAGGACGAAGCTCCGAAACGCAAGCATGTTAAGTCTGCCGGACACAGAGCGCCTCGTCAGCGAGATGAAGATCTATCAACAATCAGTTTAGATGTTCTTATCGATGAAGATGAGCCGCAGCCACGTAAGCTAAAGTCTAAAAAGAAGAAAGTAAAACGTACTCATGCTTTCGAGAAACCGGTGTCGCCTGTGGTTAGAGAAGTAAATATCGGTGAGTCAATCATCGTAAGTGAATTGGCAGACAAGATGTCTGTTAAGAGCGCCGTTGTGATTAAATCACTGATGGGTATGGGCGTTATGGCAACGCAGAACCAGTCTATTGACCAAGAAACTGCAGTGCTTGTTACTGAGGAGTTAGGTCATACAGTGAAATTGGTTGCTGAAGATGCGATCGAAGCTGAAGTGATTGAGAGTATCGATTACGCAGGTGAAGAGACGCCTCGTGCGCCAGTTATCAGTGTAATGGGTCACGTTGACCACGGTAAGACCTCTCTGCTTGATTATATCCGTAAAGCGAAAGTAGCTAGTGGAGAGTCAGGTGGTATTACACAGCATATTGGTGCTTATCACGTAGAGACCGGTCATGGCATGATCACCTTCCTGGATACGCCAGGACACGCAGCCTTTACAGCTATGCGTGCACGTGGTGCGAGCAGTACTGATATTGTTATTCTGGTTGTAGCAGCCGATGATGGCATGATGCCACAAACCGAAGAAGCGATTCAGCATGCGCGATCAGCAAATATGCCGATCGTTGTTGCGGTAAACAAAATGGATAAAGAGCAAGCAGATCCTGATCGTGTTAAAAATGAACTAGCGACGAAAGAAGTTATCCCCGAAGACTGGGGTGGCGATGTCCAGTTTGTAAACGTTTCTGCGCATACCGGTGAAGGTATTGATGCTTTGCTTGATGCTGTATTGCTTCAAGCTGAGCTTCTAGAGTTAACAGCTGCCAAGAACGTTCCGGCAAAAGGTGTTGTTGTGGAATCTAGCCTTGATAAAGGCCGTGGTGCTGTATCAACAGTATTGATACAGAACGGTACACTTCGTGGTGGTGATATCGTTATTGCGGGCATGTGTTACGGTCGCGTTCGAGCGATGCTTGATGAAAATGGTCAGCCAATTAAAGATGCAGGCCCGTCTATTCCAGTTGAGATACTGGGTCTTAATGGCACGCCTGATGCGGGTGACGAGTTTGTTGTTGTTGAGAGCGAGCGAAAGGCACGTGAAGTAGCTGAGTTCCGCGAAGAGAAGAGCCGAAAGGATCGCTTGCAGCGTCAACAGGCTTCTAAGCTTGAGAACATGTTTAGCAATATGGGCCAAGATGAAGTTCGTACTTTGAACGTTGTTCTGAAAACTGACGTGCGTGGTTCTTTGGAGGCGCTGACGGCATCATTGAATGACATTGGTAATGAAGAAGTTCAAGTAAGAATCGTGGGTAGTGGTGTCGGTGGTATTACCGGTACTGATGCTAACCTGGCTTTAACTACCAATGCGGTAATTGTTGGCTTTAACGTTCGTGCTGATGCTTCTGCAAGAAAGATTATTGATGAAGAAGGTCTGGATCTTCGCTACTACAGCGTTATCTACGATATTATTGATCACGTTAAGCAAGCTCTAACTGGCATGCTAGCTCCTGAGTTTAAAGAAGAGATTGTCGGCATCGCTGAAGTTCGTGACACCTTTAAGTCTCCTAAGTTTGGTCAGGTTGCGGGTTGTATGGTGCTTGAAGGTACGATCTACCGTAATAAGAAGATTCGCGTATTGCGTGACGATATCGTGATCTTTGAAGGCGAGTTAGAATCATTGCGTCGCTTTAAGGATGACGTTAATGATGTTCGTTCAGGTACTGAATGTGGTATCGGTGTTAAGAACTATGACGTAAAAGTGGGCGATAAGATTGAGGTCTTCGATAAGATCTCTGTTGAACGTACACTCGATTCGTAATTAGTTTGATTAGCGGGATAAGTAGTTAATGGCGCAAGATTTTAAAAGAACAGATCGTATTGCTGATCAAATGCAACGCGATCTGGCAGAGTTGCTTCGTTCTTCAATGAAGGACCCTCGGGTTGGCATGGTAACAGTGAATCAAGTGGTGGTGGCCAAAGACCTCGGTTTTGCCGATGTTTATGTTACCTTACTCACAGTTGATGATCTGGATGCTGATGCGGCTGAGGTAAAAAGTACGATTAAAGTACTTAACGGAGCAGCAGGGTTCTTGCGCAGCGAGCTTGGTCGTATGATCAAGCTTAGAACTATCCCGCAACTACGTTTTCATTTTGACGCTTCGGTTAAACGCGGCCGTCAACTCGATAATCTTATTTCTCAGGCTCGAAAGAAAGACGCTGATTTGTCTGTCGATGAGGGGAATGAAGATTCCAATACTCCTACGGATAACGAAGGCTAGTCCCTTTGGCGCGTAGAAGAAAAGGACGCCTGCTAAACGGGGTGTTGTTGCTTGATAAGCCTCAAGGGATGACTTCAAATTTTGCCTTGCAAAAAGCTCGGCGGATATTTGGTGCTCAAAAAGCAGGTCATACCGGAAGTCTTGATCCTCTAGCGACGGGTGTTTTACCAATTTGTTTTGGTGAGGCAACCAAGTTCTCTCGTTATCTACTTGATGCGAATAAAGGCTATTACACAACCGCGACTCTAGGAGATATCCGGACGACCGGTGATAGTGATGGCGAAACGGTCGAGATCAAAGAAGTGCCTGCACTCAGTGAAGCTCCCTTATTAAGCTTGCTAGAGAAATTTAAAGGTGACATAGAGCAGGTGCCATCTATGTATTCTGCGCTAAAGCATCAGGGTCGCCCCTTATATGAATATGCGCGCAAAGGTATCACGATAGAGCGTCCTGCACGCCCAGTTAGTATTTTCAGGCTTGAGCTCGATGAGTTACGCGAAAAGCAGCTCGATTTGACTGTCGAATGTTCGAAAGGTACTTATATTCGCTCATTAGTGGAAGATATTGGTAATGAACTGGGCTGTGGTGCGCATGTCTCAATGTTGCGTCGTTTTAAGGCCGGGCACTTCATGTTGGATAGCACTGTTAAGATGCTTGCTTTGGACGAAATGTCTCAAGAACTTGCTTTAGGTGAAGGCTTGGAAGCAGTTTTAGATGTCAATTTACTGCCAATTGACAGTTTATTGCCTGATACACCCAAAGTATGCCTAAAAAATGAGCTTGTAAGCTCGATATTAAATGGACAAGCGGTTAGAATAGCCGACTTTGAAAATACTGGCTTTGTCTGTATTTATCTGCCTGTTGATACTTTATGCCAAAATTTAAGTGTCGAGCAGACAATATTCAAGCAGTATTTTGAATCTACCTTTGAAAAAGATGGTCAGCAATATGTCTTTGCTGGTGTCGCTGAAATTGACGAAGAAGGTATGTTACAACCTAGTCGACTCGTCAACTTTAATGAAATTGCGACACAGGTATAGGTCTTTTTCAAACTAATAACGGTAGAAAGAAAACAAGTTTCGCAAACGAGTTGACTGTAAATATGCGCGGTTGGCTTAAGTTTTAATTAGCATATTGAGGAAATAACTATGGCTCTTAATGCCGAAGAAAAAGCAAAAGTAGTAAGCGAATATCAACAGTCTGAAGGTGATACTGGTTCTCCAGAAGTTCAGGTTGCATTGTTGACAACTAACATCAACAAATTGCAAGGCCACTTCAAGGGTAACAAGCACGACCACCATTCACGTCGCGGTTTGATCCGTATGGTTAACCAGCGTCGTAAGTTGTTGGACTACTTGAAGCGTAAGGACGGTCAGCGTTATTTAGACTTGATCGCTCGCTTAGGTCTACGTCGCTAAGGTGTAAGCTTTTTGAGCTTTGTTTTAGAGATGACTATGATTTTGTTATGAAGTCATAAATAAAGTACCGGCATGTCTTGAAAGATAGACATGCCGGTTCTTTTTTATCGATAATCATATTTTTTTATGTGATTGTCATCACGCTTAGTTGTTTGTGCAGCTAAGGTAAATGTAAAAGTGCTTTGTTAGAAGGCCGTAAAGTTTTATGTCTGAGTGTTTTTTCTGAGCTCGTTCTTCAAAGAAGTAAGAACACTGAGACGTAAAGCTTTTAGTCCTTGTCATTTAGCGAAGCTAAATCAAAGAAAATAAATTAAGGAGCCGATGTGAATCCGGTTATTAAAAAATTTAAGTACGGTAAGTCAGAAGTTACAATCGAAACAGGCAGAATCGCTCGTCAAGCAACAGGTTCTGTATTAGTCACAATGGACGATATCGCAGTATTGGTTGCGGTAACAGCAGCTAAACAAACTGCGCCAGGCCAAGACTTTTTCCCATTATCTGTTTTCTACAACGAGAAACAGTATGCGATTGGTAAAATCCCAGGTGGTTACATCAAGCGTGAATCGCGTCCTTCTGAAAAAGAGACGCTAACTTCTCGTCTAATTGACCGTCCAATTCGTCCGTTGTTTCCAAATGGTTTCATGAACGAAGTTCAGGTTGTTTGTACTGTTATGTCAGCAAACAAAACTGACAACTCAGATATCGCAGCGATGATCGGTACTTCTGCTGCGTTGGCTATCTCAGGTGTTCCGTTCAATGGTCCTATCGGTGCAGCACGTGTTGGCTTTACTGATGAAGATGGTTATTCACTTAACCCAACAAACGCTGAGTTGGAAGATTCGTTATTAGACATGGTTGTAGCGGGCACCAAAGACGCAGTATTGATGGTTGAGTCTGAAGCAAAAGAAATGACTGAAGACGAAATGCTGGGCGCTGTTTTGTTTGCTCACCAGGAAATGCAGGCAATCGTTACTGCTGTAACCGAGTTTGCTGAAGAAGTAGGCACTGAGAAGTGGGACTGGACTCCTGAAGAAGTGAACACTGCGCTTGCTGAAGCTGTTGCGGCTGAGTCAGCGGAAGGTATTACAGCTGCTTACTCTATTAGCGACAAAATGGCACGTTACAGTGCACTAGGTGAGCTGAAAGCTGCTGCTGTTGAGAAGCTAGTGACCGATGCGGAAGATTCACCTTCTGCAGATGACGTTAAAGCTTACTTCTCTAAGTTAGAAAAGAAAATTGTTCGTGGTCGTATCACGCAAGGCGAGCCTCGTATCGATGGTCGTGACAACAGCACTGTTCGTCCTATAAAGGTTGAAGTGGGTGTACTGCCGAATACTCATGGTTCAGCTTTGTTTACACGTGGTGAGACTCAGGCGATTGTTACGACAACGCTAGGTACCTCTCGTGATGCACAGATCGTTGACGATTATGCTGGCGAATACAAAGAAAACTTCATGTTGCACTACAACTTCCCTCCTTACTCTGTAGGTGAGTGTGGTCGTATGGGTCCTCCAGGTCGTCGTGAGATCGGTCATGGTAAGTTGGCTAAGCGTGGTCTTCAGGCGCTTATGCCTACCGCTGAGGAATTCCCATACACAATTCGTTGTGTATCTGAAATCACAGAATCTAACGGTTCTAGCTCAATGGCAAGTGTTTGCGGAAGCAGCTTGGCAATGATGGATGCGGGTGTACCTTTAGCTGCGCCAGTTGCGGGTATCGCAATGGGCTTGGTTAAAGAAGGTGATGACTTTGCCGTTCTGACTGATATCTTGGGTGATGAAGATCACTTAGGCGATATGGACTTTAAAGTAGCGGGTACTGACGAAGGTATTACTGCTTTGCAGATGGATATCAAGATCGAAGGTATCAATGAGCAGATCATGGATATCGCACTTAAGCAGGCACACGATGCTCGTATTCATATTCTTGGTGAAATGAACAAGGTAATTGATGCATCTCGCGAGAACTTGTCTGACAAGGCTCCTGCAATGCGTACCATGAGTGTTCACGCTGACAAGATTCGTGACGTTATCGGTAAAGGTGGTGCAACGATCCGTTCTATTACTGAACAGACTGGTGCATCAGTTGATATCGAAGATGACGGTTCTATCAAGGTATTTGGTGAAGACAATGCGAGTGCTCAAGCAGCTATCGATATGATTATGGGTATCACTGCTGAAGCTGAAATTGGTCAGGTTTACGAAGGTAAAGTTGAGCGTATCGTTGATTTCGGTGCATTCGTTAATATCTTGCCTGGTAAAGATGGCTTGGTTCATATTTCTCAAATCTCAAATGAGCGTGTTGAGAAAGTAACTGATGTTCTTGAAGAGGGTCAGATGGTTAAGGTTAAGGTTCTAGATGTCGATAACCGAGGCCGTATCAAGCTAAGCATGAAAGAATTAGCTGAAGCTGAATAAGCTTTAGTGATGAAACTTAGGTCACTTGCAGTGCATTGAGTGGCCATTAAAGGAAGGGAGGTTTGAAAACCTCCCTTTTTTTATGCTTAAAATACCTTCAATAAAAAAGAGTAGGAAACAGTGAGAGGCGGTAATGGTGGAAAATTATTCTAAGCAAGGGCAGGCGCTAGAGGCCTTTCTCATCAAACATCTCCCGCTGGCTCGTGCCGCCCAGGTTTCTATTGATGCCTATGATGGCGAAACACTAAAGGTCAGCGCACCGTTATCAGAGAATATTAACGATAAAGGCACCGCTTTTGGTGGAAGCTTATACAATCTCTGTGTGATCGCCGGTTGGGGAATGACTCAGCTTAAAGCTGAAGCGCTAGGGCTTAAGGGAGATATCGTTGTTGCCA
>NZ_LWEY01001224.1:0-624 GCF_001634935.1 Oleiphilus sp. HI0043
GCTCGTGTTATTCCTTACCGTGGTTCATGGTTGGACTTTGAGTTTGACCCGAAAGACAACGTTTTTGTTCGTATTGACCGACGTCGTAAACTACCTGCATCGATCTTGCTACGTGCGCTTGAATACAGCACACAAGAAATTCTTGAAATGTTCTTCGATACCAGTGCATTCGTTATTTCCGGCGAGAGCTGTAAGCTAGAGTTGGTGCCTGCTCGCCTACGTGGTGAGCTTGCAAGTTTCGAAATTAAAGATGCTGACGGTAAGGTTATCGTTGAAGAAGGTCGTCGTATTACTGCGCGTCATATCAGACAGCTTGAGAAGCTTGGTAATCACCTTGAAGTTCCACGTGAGTACCTACACGGCAAGGTGACAGCGAAAGACTTGATCAATGAAGAAACTGGCGAATTGGTTGTTGAGTGTAATACCGAAATCACTGATGAAGTGATCGATACAATTATTGAAGCGGGTATCGAATCGTTCGAGACGATTTATACGAACGAACTAGATTGCGGCCCGTTCATGTCTGATACGCTAAGAATCGATCCGACAAGTAATCAGCTTGAAGCTCTGGTAGAGATTTATCGTATGATGCGTCCTGGTGAGCCGCCAACTAAGGATTCAGCA
>NZ_LWEY01001225.1:0-367 GCF_001634935.1 Oleiphilus sp. HI0043
CAAATTGTGGAGGTGCAAAGTATAAGGGTCCGCTTCGATCATTGTTTCAAATTTATCAATAAACGCTAGGGAGTTGTTTCTAACGCTTTGTTTGACTTCGCTTGCGCTTCCTGCGTTTAGTAAAAGCTCCTGAGGGATTGCTTGCATGACCAGGGAGATTGCGGTTCCTTCGCTGTCGATACGAGTATTTTCCTCTCCGGGTAATAGGGTAGAAAGCATGTAGACGCTTGGCCATTCATCACTTTCTCTTTGCGGAAGCATTAGATACGCATTGGCTGGTGATTCGCCTAGAGTAGGGAGTGACACTCTTTGTTTAGAGTCAACAGGGTATGAGGCGTCATCAACTTCTATTGAGAGCTTATCTTCT
>NZ_LWEY01001226.1:0-1513 GCF_001634935.1 Oleiphilus sp. HI0043
GTAGGCCGTCAGCTCTTTCAGGTGCTTACGGGTGATATTGCCTTGATAGCGATCACCTAAGCCATAGATGACGGTCGGGTCCGTTTGTAGACGCATTCCCTTAATCAGCCGCCTATTAAATACACCTGCGATTTCAGTTCGCTCATGTGCTGCTCCCGTTTCTTTTTCCACAATCGAAGCCAAGGTAAGCGCTTCATACGAGCCCTTCAATACGGTACTTTTATCTCTAGCCTGCCATTCTTCTTGCAAAATGTTCTGCAAACGCTGATGAGCACGCTTTAGGATTGATAGATCCGTATCGCCTTTATGGTACGCATAAGTATCAGGATAGAACTGCCCTTCCAGGTGCTTTATATCGTTCTTAGAGTTCAATGCCTGGATAAGTTCATCATCGCTCTTCCCTTCCAAGGTTTTACTTAGCTTCTCTTGAAGCGCCAGGGTCTTTAAGGCATCTCTGTAGCTCGTTCCTTCGATAAACTGAACCTGGTAACGAATCTGGTTATTGGATGTCAGCCACTCAAAAATAGCAGGAAGCGTCATAGGCCCTTGTAGACTGAACTCACCTGCTTTAATTTTACTAGCAAGCTTATTTTGCTTTGCGTAGACCTTTGCGACCCAGGGGTTAATGTCAGCCCCTTTTTCAATCAAGTTCCTCAACACTGAGTTGAAGCTACTGCCTTTGGGTATTTCTATTTCGAGAACGTCTCGTGGAAAGGCTATTGCTCGCTCTAATTCAGATTGATAATAACGATATATACCGGCACTGAGCATCAGCACAAAAATAATAAGCAGCAGAATAAAACGAGCGATAAAAGAGCGATTTGCAGGCACGATAGTTAATGTCGAAAAAGGTTATTTAATATGAAAAGCTAGTCTTCAAATGAGACTGAATGATTCCACAATTTTTATGTATTGCATAGCGCTTACCAGCAAATTCTTTCACTGGCCAAAGACCAAAGACACTATTGATAACAGCTAAACCGTCTGCAGACTTTGAGTCCTCGATACTAATTTCCGCTTCACGAAGCGCTAGCCCTGTTAAAGCAGCGTTATCGAGTAGATATTGACGTAAAGTACCCGCCACACCGGCACCCGATATATTCGGAGTAATAATATCTTTGCCTGTGAAAATGAGTAGATTGCTTTTAGTGCCTTCTACCACATTATTCTTGTAGTCCAACATCAAGCCTTCTTCATACCCTGACTTAGCCAAATCCTTTGAAGCAAGCACCTGATCTAGACGATTGAGGTGTTTTATCCCTGCCAGAACTGGCTGATGCGAGAGCTTATGGTCACATAAATGGAGAGTAATTCCCTGGGCGGAGTTTGTCTCGGGAAATTCGGGAGACTCAAAGACTTGTGTGATAAAGTTTAGTTCCGGCTCATCGGGTGGCGCATAACCTCGACCACCTTGTCCACGCGTAAGAATCACTTTGATTATCGCTCGCTTAAGGTGAGCGGCTTTAGTCAGGTCTTTCAAAGCCAAGCCAACATAACGCTCAAACTTACCAGC
>NZ_LWEY01001227.1:0-1592 GCF_001634935.1 Oleiphilus sp. HI0043
GTAAACTGTCACGCCGTGAAGGTACTGACTTATTTTTGAAAAGTGGCGCTAAAGCGCTAGATTCAAAGTGTAACTTAGAAACTGCTCCAGGTATGCACGGTGCTCGTCGCGGACGTTTGTCTGAATACGGTACCCAGTTACGAGAGAAGCAGAAAGTTCGCCGTCTATACGGTGTTCTTGAAAAACAGTTTCGTGGCTACTATAAAGAAGCTGCACGCCGTAAAGGCGCTACAGGTGAAAACTTGCTTCAGTTGCTGGAACAACGCCTTGATAATGTTGTATATCGTATGGGCTACGGTTCTACTCGCGCAGAATCACGTCAGCTTGTATCCCACAAGGCAATCGTTGTTAACGATCAGGTAGTGAATATCGCATCTTACCAAGTTAAAGCTGGTGATGTTGTTGCTGTTCGCGAAAAAGCTAAGAACCAATTGCGTGTTAAAAACGCTGTTGAGTTAGCAGCTAATCGCGGGGCAGTTGAGTGGATCGACGTAGATACCAATAAACTCACAGGAACTTTTAAAGCTGTTCCTGAGCGTTCAGAGCTACCTTCGGACATCAACGAGAATCTAATTGTTGAGCTTTACTCTAAGTAATCTCATCGGATACAACATAAGGTATAGGGGCATATATGCAGCGTTCAGTTAATGAATTCTTGAATCCACGAAACATTGAAGTTCAAGGTTTAAGCGCAACACATGCAAAAGTTATTCTAGAGCCATTAGAGCGAGGTTTCGGCCATACGCTTGGTAGCGCATTAAGAAGAATTCTTTTGTCATCAATGCCGGGTTGTGCAGTTGTAGAAGCAGAAATCGAAGGTGTATTGCATGAGTACAGCGCAATCGAAGGTGTTCAAGAGGATGTTATTGAGATCCTTTTGAACCTTAAAGGTTTGGCTATAAACATGCACTCACGCGATGAAGCTAGTTTGACGCTTACTAAGAAGGGGCCAGGCCCAGTCTTGGCTAGTGACATTCAGTTGGATCATGACGTTGAAATCATGAATCCGGATCATGTTATTTGCAACCTTAGCGACAATGGTGATATCACTATGACGCTACGTGTTGGTCGCGGTCGTGGCTATGAGCCAGCTGACCAGCGTGGTAATAATGATGATGAAACACGCGCAATCGGTCGTTTGCAGTTGGATGCGTCATATAGTCCGGTTTCGCGAGTTGCATACTCTGTTGAGAATGCGCGAGTTGAGCAACGTACTGACCTCGATAAGCTTGTAATTGATCTTGAAACTAACGGTACTATTGATCCTGAGGATTCAATCCGCCGTGCAGCTACAATTCTTCAGCAACAACTTGCTGTATTCGTTGATTTCGATAACGAAAAAGAAGTAGTTCAAGAAGAGGAAGAGGAAGAAGTCGATCCAATCCTGCTTCGTCCAGTAGATGATCTAGAGCTAACCGTTCGTTCTGCGAATTGTTTGAAAGCAGAGAATATTTACTACATTGGTGACCTAATTCAACGTACTGAGGTTGAACTGCTAAAAACGCCTAATTTGGGTAAGAAGTCTCTTACAGAAATTAAGGATGTGCTAGCATCTCGTGGTCTTTCATTAGGTATGCGTCTTGAAAACTGGC
>NZ_LWEY01001228.1:0-1476 GCF_001634935.1 Oleiphilus sp. HI0043
GTCAGTTGAACGTTGTTTGGGTTTTGGAAAACGAGCAAGTTGTTCGACGCTTTATAAGAGTTGGCGATCAGAAAGAAAACGGGATGATCGAAGTCGTCTCGGGATTGCGTGCCGGAGACCTTGTTTTACCTGTTCAGAGCTAAAGGGGGACTTTCTCCCTATTTTTCGCACCTTTTGTTCGCTTATTGAACAGTTATGCTGGCAATAATGCCAAATAAATCACACTATATTTCAATAACTTGTCGTTTAACATTCGTTGACAGTTGAGTTAGAACTTCCGTGCTAGTCTTCACTTAAATCAAAGCAGTAAGCTTGTTTATCAATCTTTTTGATGTGAAGGAATTCTATTGTCAGCTATAAAAAACTCTATCTCAATACTTGTACTGTTTGTCTTTGCTTGTAGTGCACAGGCTTCGGCTAGTGTCGCTCAGGATGCAAGTAGTGAGTTCGGCAGCATGATGCTATTTTCGGCTGGCTTTGTTGGTTTATTTGCAGCACGTAAGCATATGAAGTCCGAGGCTTCCTAAAGTTCATAATTCGTTAAAGTACGTCCCTGTTTTACCTTGCTGGTTTACCAGTCCCCTTTATGCGGGGTAGCTCTCCATCCCCGCTTTTTTTCCATTTCTGTTAGTTCTACGAACGTAAAAACCGTTTAACGCCTAAAAGCTGGTTAGATACTTTATAGTAGCTGGTCGGTAGTACCTTATAAAGAATATCGACAAACTTGGCATCGGCACCAATTAATACTCGGAAGGTCTTCTTACGCATGCCTTTTTCGATGACTTCTGCCGCTTTTGCAGGGCTTGTTCGTGCCACCGTTTCAAAGTGTTTGGCAAGCTCATTGGAATTAGCTGCTTCAGTTTCAGCAGAATTTGCAATGTTGGATCGAATACCGCCGGGCATCACACAAATAACATCAATATTCTTACCTGAATAAATCATGTCTTGTTGTAAGGCTTCGGTAAATCCGCGAACGGCAAATTTAGAGGCATGGTAGGGCGCTACCATTGGCATGGTGA
Source organism: Oleiphilus sp. HI0043 (assembly GCF_001634935.1). Taxonomy (NCBI): domain Bacteria; kingdom Pseudomonadati; phylum Pseudomonadota; class Gammaproteobacteria; order Oceanospirillales; family Oleiphilaceae; genus Oleiphilus; species Oleiphilus sp. HI0043. The sequence continues at coordinate 1,020 of NZ_LWEY01001228.1, forward strand.
TCAAGCCGAATATTGAAGCGACATTAACGATCATGCCGCGTGATGACTTTTCAAGTAATGGCATCATTTCTCGACAACCCATAACGACACCATTTAGGTTTACATCCATTACTTTGTTAAATAGGGCCTCAGAAGTTTCTTCAAAATAACCAAAAGACGTCATGCCTGCATTATTAATGAGTACATCTAAATGCCCGGATGAAAGCTCAATATCTTTAGCGAGAGCTTGCCAGTCCTCCTTTGAGCAGACATCGGACTGCTTGGAAATAATGGCTGATGAGCCGATGGCTTTACTCGTCTCTTTAAGACCTGCTTGGTTGATATCAGTGACCACTAAATTTGCACCCAGCTGCGCGAATAGTTTAGCAATTGCCTGACCAATACCAGAGCCCGCGCCGGTGATGAGAATTGTTTTGTTCGTCCAAGTGCTTTTCATGTTAAGACCCTTAAGTTGTTA
>NZ_LWEY01001229.1:0-2371 GCF_001634935.1 Oleiphilus sp. HI0043
TTCGTTTACTGGCTCAGACATGAGCACGAAGCTGAAGCTTCTGGGTGTTGACGTCGGCTCAATTGGCGATGCCCATGGTAACACGCCCGGCTCAATCGCTTACGTCTACAGTAACGAAAACTCAGAGCTCTATAAGCGAATCATCGTATCTGAACACCGCAATACACTGTTAGGTGCAGTACTAGTCGGCGACTGTTCAGATTACGACACACTTCTTCAATACTACCTGAACGGTATCGAGCTTCCCGAAAACCCTGAAGGAATGATTCTCCCGTAAGTTGAAGGGGGTGGTCCTGCGCTAGGTGCTTCAGCACTACCAATGGAAGCAACAATCTGTTCATGCCTAAACGTTAGTAAAGGCGACATTATTAACGCTCTTGATTCCGGTTGTTGCAGCGTAGGTGATGTAAAAGGTGAAACCAAAGCAGCTAGCGGTTGTGGCGGTTGCGCAGCACTTCTTAAGGATGTTGTTGATACTGAGCTTGAAGCGCGCGGCGTTACGGTTGATAAAAGCATTTGTGAACACTTCCCTCATACGCGTGAAGAGCTATATCACTTAATTCGTGTCGGTAGTATCATGTCATTTGGCGAACTGGTAGAAAAACACGGTACCGGCCTTGGTTGTGATATTTGTAAGCCTGCGGTAGCAAATATGCTTGCAGCTAGCTGGAATGATTACATTCTAGAAGAGCAACATACAGGCCTGCAGGATACCAACGATACCTTTCTTGCAAACATGCAAAAAGATGGCACCTATTCAGTTGTCCCACGTGTACCAGGTGGTGAGATTACGCCTGAGCAACTGATCGCTATCGGTCAAGTAGGCCAAAAGTACAAACTTTATACAAAGATTACGGGCGGGCAGCGTATAGACTTATTTGGCGCTAAACTTAATGACCTACCCACTATTTGGGGTGAACTAATTGCAGCAGGCCTTGAAACGGGTCACGCCTACGGTAAGTCCTTACGTACCGTTAAGTCGTGCGTCGGATCAACTTGGTGTCGTTACGGAGTTCAGGATAGCGTGGGTCAAGCAATCGATATCGAAAACCGATACAAAGGTTTGCGTACTCCGCACAAGCTAAAAATGGCAGTATCCGGCTGTACTCGTGAGTGTGCAGAAGCGCAAAGTAAAGATGTTGGCATCATTGCAACTGAAAACGGCTGGAACCTCTACCTTTGTGGAAACGGCGGCATGAAGCCACGACATGCTGATCTGTTTGCGACCGATATCAGTACCGAAACGCTAGTTAAATATATTGATCGCTTCTTGATGTTCTACATCAAAACAGCAGACCGCTTACAAAGAACATCTGTATGGATGGACAACCTTGAAGGCGGTATCGAATACCTTCGTGAGGTTATTATTGAAGACAGCCTTGGTATTGCAGCTGAACTTGAAGCTCAGATGCAAAGCGTTGTCGATACTTATCAGTGTGAATGGAAAACTACGGTCGAAGACGAAACAAAACTACGTCGCTTCCGTCAATTTGTTAACTCTGATAAAGAAGATAGTAACGTTGTTTTCGTTGAAGAGCGTGGTCAAGTAAGACCTGCTAGCGAAGACGAAAAATCAAAATTAATCGCTAAGTCAGCTTAATCCAGTACTCACAGATAGGAGAAAATCAAAATGGCACTTAATGAAGTTATCTGTACGAAGTACGATCTTGTAGAAAATTCAGGCGTATGCGCGCTAGTAAACGATGAGCAAGTTGCGATCTTCTACATACCGAGCAGCGAAGAAAAGATTTTCGCAATATCTAACTGGGACCCATGCGGTAAGGCAAATGTTCTTTCTCGCGGGATTGTTGGAGATTTAACCGGCAAGTACGTGGTTGCTTCTCCCCTATACAAACAGCACTTTGACCTTAAGACAGGCGAATGCCTTGAGGAAGAAGACAAATCTGTAACTGTTTACCCAGTTAAACTCGAAGGCGATTCGGTCTTGCTAGCCTAGGCAGCAAGCAAAAAAGTTCTATCAAGCGGGGTGTGTTGGCTGGACTCACGAGGTCGTAAAACAGTCTTCCCACCCCATACATTCTTTCCCTTGTATGTCGCAAGGTTTAGCCCCGAAAGGGGCTTCTTTTTTAACCCCCATCATAAACTTGCTGAAATCAGTGCAATCGTTCAATATGCGCTTTTAACCAAAGCCAACACTTACAAATAGCAGCTGTTTCAGACCTTAGATGCGCACACCTATATTCAATTACCCAATAATCTGGCTCAAAGCTTTTCTGGCAAGCCTGGTTATTTTCTCCTGCTCTACAAAGGTGTGGAGCGAAAGCGCCAATATCGCGGTTGCCTCTAACTTTATCTCCACCGCCAAAGTTTTAATTAAAAACTTTGAGAGTGAAAGCAAGCACAAGATCCA
>NZ_LWEY01001230.1:0-937 GCF_001634935.1 Oleiphilus sp. HI0043
GTCTTCAAGGTAGCCTGTCTACTGTTCCTGCGCCTGAGCTAGGCAGCATCGTTATCAAAGAAGCGGTCGAGCGTGCGGGCCTTAAGCCTGAAGACGTACAAGAAGTGATCATGGGTAACGTATTGCCAGCCGGTCTTAAGCAAGGCCCAGCTCGCCAGGCAATGCGTCAAGCAGGCCTACCTGATGCAACGGGTGCTACCACAATCAACAAGCTTTGTGGTTCAGGTATGAAAGCGGCGATGATGGCACACGATGCGATCAAGGCAGGCACTAACGATGTAATGATTGCTGGCGGCATGGAGTCTATGTCTAACGCTCCTTATATTTTGCCAACGGCTCGTAAGGGCTTCCGCATGGGTCACGGTGACCAAGCAATGGATCACATGTTCCTAGATGGTTTGGAAGATGCTGAAACAGGTCGTCTAATGGGTTCTTTCGCACAAGAAGTTGCAGACAAGAAAGGTTATACACGTGAGCAGATGGATGACTATGCGATCCAATCACTTACTCGTGCAAAAACTGCAACGGAAGAAGGTTTGCTAAAAGCTGAAATCGTTCCAGTAACCGTTAAGTCTCGCCGTGGCGATACTGTGGTTGAGCACGATGAGCAGCCATTCAACGCTAACATCGAGAAAATCCCTAGTCTTCGCGCAGCTTTTGCTAAAGATGGTACCATCACTGCAGCGAATGCTTCATCAATCTCAGATGGCGCATCAGCACTTGTTCTAATGCGTGAAAGCGAAGCTGAAGCACGTGGCCTTAAGCCTGTTGCTCGTATCGTTGGTCATGCTACGCAATCCCAACACCCAAGTGAATTTACAATCGCTCCTGTTGGCGCAATTGAAAACTTGTTTGCTAAGACAGGCTGGACTAAAGAAGATGTTGATTTGTATGAAATCAACGAAGCCTTCGCAATGGTTGCAATGATGCCTATCAT
>NZ_LWEY01001231.1:0-1875 GCF_001634935.1 Oleiphilus sp. HI0043
AAACGAGTGAGCTGGAAGAGTCTCACCCAGAGCAGTCTGAGTTTCAGGGGCTTGTGCAAACCTTAATGTCTCAGTTTGAAAAGCTGAGTAAGGTGAGTAAAAAAATTCCTGCTGAAATCGTCTCGTCGTTAACGAATATTTCTGACCCTATTAGGTTGATCGATACCGTTGCTGCTCATTTGGAACTCAAAATAGCCGATAAGCAGGATGTTCTGGAAGAGTTGAATGTCGGGCAGCGTGCAGAAATGTTGTTAGCTGTTATCGAAGGCGAGCTTGATCTGATTCAGGTCGAGAAGCGCATTCGTGGTCGTGTTAAGAAGCAAATGGAAAAGAGTCAGCGCGAGTACTACCTGAATGAGCAAATGAAAGCTATCCAGAAAGAAATGGGAGCGATCAACGAAGGTGGTAACGAGTTCGAAGAGCTGGAAAACAAAATTCAAACGGTTGGCATGAGTGCAGAGGCCAAGAAGAAGGCTGAAGCAGAGCTTAAGAAGTTGAAGATGATGTCACCGATGTCTTCAGAGGCATCAGTTGTGCGAGGCTATGTTGAGTGGCTTGTAAATCTTCCCTGGAAGAAGAAAAGTAAAGTTCGACACGATATCGTTAAGGCAAGAGAAATTCTTGATGCAGACCACTATGGCCTAGAAGAGGTCAAAGACCGCATTATCGAATATTTAGCGGTACAGAGCCGGGTTAAGAAGCTTAAAGGGCCGGTATTGTGCTTGGTTGGGCCTCCTGGTGTAGGTAAAACCTCCTTGGGGCAATCTATTGCGAAGGCAACAAACCGAAAATATACCCGTGTTGCACTGGGTGGTGTGCGTGATGAAGCAGAGATTCGTGGTCATCGCCGAACTTATATCGGTTCAATGCCAGGTAAACTGATTCAGAAGCTTTCTAAAGTCGAAGTGAAGAACCCGCTGTTCTTGTTTGATGAAATCGATAAATTGGGTGCTGATCATCGTGGTGACCCGGCTTCGGCTTTGCTTGAGGTGTTAGATCCAGAACAAAATCATACCTTTAATGATCACTATCTAGAAGTAGATTATGATTTGTCCGATGTTATGTTTGTCTGTACCTCAAACTCAATGAACATCCCTCCGGCCTTGCTTGATCGTATGGAGGTTATCCGTATTCCGGGTTACACCGAAGATGAAAAGATCAATATCGCGCAAAAATACCTGATCCCGAAACAGATCAAAGATAATGGCCTGAAAAAAGGTGAGCTCGCTATTGCCGAAGATGCAATAAGAGATGTGATTCGTTATTACACCAAAGAAGCGGGTGTTCGAGGGCTGGAGCGAGAGCTTGCTAAAGTTTGTCGCAAGGTAGTGAAGGAAATTCTAGAGTCTAAAGAGGCTATTGAGATTACCGTAGATAGCAAAAATATCGATCAGTACTTAGGTGTGCGCAAATTTAGTTACGGCATGGCTGATGAAAAGGACCGGGTAGGGCAGGTTACTGGTCTGGCATGGACGCAGGTTGGCGGCGAGTTGTTGTCAATTGAATGTAGTACTGTGCCGGGTAAAGGTAAGGTTGTTCGGACGGGGTCTTTGGGTGATGTAATGCTGGAGTCAATACAAGCTGCTATGACTGTTGTAAGAAGTCGAGCTGGCGGCTTTTATATCGATGACAACTTTCATGAAAAGCATGATATTCATGTCCATGTTCCTGAAGGTGCGACGCCAAAAGATGGGCCGAGTGCGGGTATCGCAATGTGCACGGCAATGGTTTCCTCATTTACTGGCATTCCAGTTCGTGCAGACGTTGCGATGACAGGTGAAATAACCTTGCGTGGTCAGGTCCTTGCTATTGGTGGCTTGAAAGAAAAGTTATTAGCGGCACATAGAGGTGGAATAAAACTAGTTCTAATTCCTC
>NZ_LWEY01001232.1:0-1638 GCF_001634935.1 Oleiphilus sp. HI0043
GTTGCCCATCATGTCTTTGTATAAATCCATGCTTTTTCGAAACTGGTAGTATTCCGGGTCTTGGGCATAAGCCTCGGTAAATATTTCGGTTGCTCTGGCTTCCCCTTCACCCAACATGGTTTGCGACTCTCGATGCGCTTTAGNCAAAAGCTCACGTACCTCTCGTTCAGATTCAGCCTTAATTTTTTCAGCCTCTTCAGTACCTTCGGCACGATAGCGAGCAGCAATACGTTTTTGCTCTGCAATCATACGGTCATAGATAGCCTGAACATTTTGCCTAGGGAAACCAAAACGGTTCGGGCGAATAGCAAGCACTTCAATACCGTAATCCTGTAAGGCAACCGGAGCACTATTTGCAGTAATTTCCTCAAATATGCTTCGCAAACTGGATTTGTCAGGCCTTGTAGAGAATATGCCACTCAAGGTCGCATGACCTATTGCAGCACCAATATTAGACGTCACCAGATCGGTCAGCCTCGATTGTGCGACTTCGAGATTACGCAAACTACCCAGAAAAAGCTCAGGCTTTGAAATTCGCCATAAAGCGAAGCTCTGAATCACTAAATTTCGACGATCGCTTGTCACATATTCAGATGCAGGTAGCTTAAGTAACTGCATTCGCTTATCCATAAATACCTTGGTCTGAATAGGCGCAGGCAATTTAACCTTTAGCCCTGCTTGAGTGATGGTGCGAACAGGTTTCCCAAACTGCATAATGACGGCAGCTTCATTTTCTTTCACCACTACCAGACAAGTCGTCAGCAGGTAGCCCATGATTATCAGGACTCCAAGAATCCAGGAAACTCTTTTCACACTCTTAACCTCATGTATTAGAAAGTTAGCGACGATCGTTTTGCGGTAACCATAATCGAAGCTGCTGATTGGAAATCTTTGGGTCTATCACAGTAAGTTGTTTACCCTGAACTTGTTTTGCTAAGTTATTTTGACGGCTCTGATAATGAAGCGCTTCGGTTTGGCTCTGAAATAAACTTTGCAAAGGCAAGTATCGATTGATATCTCCCTCGGCACGCTCTATTTGTTCTGCCTTCGTTGCTTGAGCCCGATTAACTTCTCCTAAGGCTTTTGCATTGGCATTCGCCAAATCTTCCTGGCTTTTGGAGTCAGCACTCAATTTAGCCTTTAGCATCTTTTGATAAGCATTGAATCTTTTCCAGTGCGAATCGACGACACTAGGAGGAGCTTTAATAGATTGGATATGAGAGCGAATGTAACGAAGCTCCAAACCGGAAGCAGATAGGTCTTCACGTATCAGCTTATTTAGTCGACTCTCTAAAGGCTTTCTCGGCCCATTAAGTAAAGTCAGGTACTCGTTCTCTGCCGCAAGCGTAAGCAAAGCAGATTCTGCATAGCCGCCAAGGATATCCTTTTGAACTGCCGGATCGAGCAACAACTGATGGTAAGGTTCCAGCGAGAAGTGCAGCTTTAGATTAATATCGACCAGGTTTTCATCACGGCTTAGGAAGAACTCTCCTTCGCCTTTCACCTGAGGACTTTTTCCATCAATTTTGTTTTGCCACAGACCGCTGGCAACAGAACTTTCTTGCTCTATATTCTTACGGGCACTATCGGTATCAACACTCAAAATATTACGGTCTTGAAGAATGACTAGCCCTCCAA
>NZ_LWEY01001233.1:0-2295 GCF_001634935.1 Oleiphilus sp. HI0043
TGGCACTTATCTCGATACGCTAGACGATGTCATACTGGTCGGGCACTCCTTAGGTAGTGCCGTGGTACTGGCTTTGGCAGCGCAAGGGCACCGCTCGCTCAAAGGGATGGTTCTAATCGGTGCAGGTGCTCGTTTAAAAGTTCTGCCAACTTTATTAGATAAACTTACTGACCTGTTCGCTAAAGGGGACGACAGGATTCCCGAGTCTGTGCTGGCAATGAATCATAGAATTGATGAGCCGCTACGCAGTAAAATTAATGCCGCAATGCAGGNAAATGGAGCAGGTGTTTTACTAAGAGACTTGCAAGCATGCAATGGCTTTGATCTGATGAACGAGCTAGCGAGTATCGACTTGCCTAGCTTAATCATAGTGGGTGATCAGGATATTATGACCCCGCCCAAATACGCTGACTACCTCAAGAAGGCTTTAGCTAATGCAAGTCTGGCTCTTATACCGGGTGGCAGTCATATGGTATTTGCCGAGCAAGCAGATGAGGTGAATGCCAGAATAGATAGCTTCATCAATACACTCTAATCATACCCGTAAACAGAGGGTTTCACCCCTCGCTAGAATCTGCCACCGTGCTAAACCGCTAGCGAGGCTCGGAGGCCTCTGCCCACGAATAATAGAAATTGCTACCTCATAGAATATTACCATTTTGCGGTTTGCTTCCTTTTGCAGGGTGTAGCTGATGTTATAGAATTCTCCGCTCAGAAGAGAATAATAGGTAGTCACGAAATGGAAGCTTATCTGCAGGCTTGCCCCTATATCGATTGGCGGCACGAAGCCGTGCAACGTCAGGCAAGTTTGTTAGCGCAAGGAAGGCAAGATTGCTACGTAATCGCCCAAAGGTGTTTTGGGTTTGTGCGTGATGAAATAAAACACAGTTGGGATTACCGGTTGAATCCGGTGACGGTTTCAGCTTCTCAGGTGCTTGAACACGGAACAGGTTTTTGTTACGCAAAAAGCCACTTATTGGCTGCTTTACTTAGAGCGAATCAAATTCCGACTGCGATATGCTATCAACGTGTACGTCTCGATGACACCCCTAGCTTTTGTTTGCATGCACTAAACGCTGTGCATCTGCCTGACTATGGTTGGTACCGTATCGATGCACGTGGGAATACCCCTGAAATCGACGCTCAATTCACGCCTCCAGTTGAAAAACTGGCAATTGAGCGATATGGTTTGGGAGAGTTTTTTCTCGAAGGGCTCTATGAAGCGCCCTTATCATCTGTGNCCAAGCTACTTGAGAGCTGTGAAACGATAGAGCAAGTAGCTCAGCGTTTAAGTGAAACTGATACTTTGGGCCATCAAAGCAATGAATAAAATGCCATTCTCTCTTCAGGTGACTATATTTCTTGTCACATTCTCGCTATTAGCTATTTATATGGTTGGCGGCTTAGAAACCGAAGATGGTAAAACTCTCTTGGTGATCGTACTTATTGGTGGCTTGATCTCCACACTCCGAGCAGCCTACCTAAGAAATAAGCAAATTAAGAAAGCGATAGCGCGTCAAAAAGAGCTGTCTTGAGCTTAACTCATCAGCTTTGCTTTTTTCGTCGCACTAACTGGCTCAATAAGGCTCTAAGCTTCGCGGGTTTAAGCGGTTTGCTTAAAAAGTTGAAGCCTTGCCCTTTCGCTATACTCGCCAACTCTGGTTCGGAGGCGGCTGAAATGATGCAGACGGGAACGTCTTGCCCCCATATCTCTAATAGCTCATTCGCTAATTTGATACCGTTTGAATACTTGTCTTCGCCTTCATCATGCGTCAGCTGGTAGTCCATGAGTAGCACGTCAGGTACAAAGTGTTTGGTACTATCATCGAGAATACTTTCGGCACTGTTGTAAGACAGCATCTTGCAGTTCCATTTGTTGAGCAGTGCTTCGGTAGCTTTAAGGTTTTCCTGTTGGTCATCAACATAAATGACATTTAAACCTTCGATATCGCTTTCATTAGCGATCTCTTGCGGAGCCTCGATGATTTTGGGTAAGTGGCTTTGAGGTAAGGATATAGAGAAACAGCTGCCCTTCCTTAGTTTTGAATCGAGAGAAATGGGGTGTTGAAGTAGTTCTGCTAAACGCTCTGCAACAGCCAGCCCTAGGCCTAAACCGGCAATACTCTTTTGAGTCGGGGCTCGATAGAAGTCTGAAAAAATACGCGCCTGGTCGGTTTCCGCGATGCCTGAGCCAGTATCATAGACGCATACTCTCACGCGTTCACCTTCGCGACGGCAGCCGACCAAGATCTTACCGCTTTCGGTATATTTAACAGCATTAGAAAAGAAGTTTTG